>NZ_JAAVUO010000039.1:0-27717 GCF_012163165.1 Natronococcus sp. JC468 | reverse complement strand
GGCGGCCCCCCGCTGGGCCAGCTTTGGGCGGGACCCGCGGCGGGGGACCCCCCCTGGAGGGTGGCCGGAGCCGCCGGCGGCGCCTCGACGGCGACGGTCGCCGCCGGCGGCGACGAGCCGGGGCTCTCGCTGGCGTTCGGCTGTGCGCTCGCCGCAGCGCTTCTGGTCGGTGGGCCGCTCTACCGTCGGCTGTCCGAGTCCCGAGCCGCCGGAAGCGCCGACGCGTGAGCGTTCACCGGAACGGATCGCTGCAGTCGATCACGACGCCGTGTTGCGGACAGACGTACTTGCAGTGGCGCTTGTACAGCGGCGCCTGGCAGTACGAACAGGTGGGCGCGCCGGTGGACGCGGCGTCCGTCGGTCCGTCGGCGTCCGCGCTCTCCTCGTCGCTCATACGCGTCCGTTCGCTCGAGTCCCCAAGTACTGCGGGGTTCCGGTTCACTCCGAGAGAGCGGCGATCCGACGGACCCGCCGCGCCATCGCGGGCCTGGTGACCGCACGAAGGAGCGTCGTCGCGGGCCTGTAGGTGATCTCGCCTTCGCTCGGCTTGGTCGCGGTGAGCGACCACAGGCCGGGCGCGTGGAAGGTGAGCTGACAGCGTCCCGTCTCGTCGGTTCGAACGCCCTTCCGCCGGGTGGAGACGGTGACGCCCTCGAGGGGGTTCTGTAACCGGTCCCGAACGCGGATCGTCACCGGTTCGCCCAGCAGCACCTCGTCGGTATCGGTCTCGATAACGAGCGATCGCGTCGTTCTCATGCTGAACGTTCGCACGCGACGTGCAAAGTAGTATCACCTGAGCATGATGGGGGAAGATCGAGACGCGAAACGAACCGCGAGAAACGAACGAGAGGGAGACTCAGCTACCGGTTAGCACTCGCTCCAGCCGCAGGACTCGCAGGTCTTGCAGCCTTCGGAGTAGTACAGCGAGAGCGCCCCGCAGTCGGGGCACTCGGGCGACTCGCCCGCGTCGATAAGGTCCTGAACGTCGTCGTCGCTCGCCGCCTTCGCGGCCGCGCCGCCGTCGGTCTTCGGTCCGTCGGTGATCTCGGCGTCCGCGGCGTCCTCTAAGGTCTGCTGGGTCGGGTACGGCTTGTCGATCTCGCCCTCGAGGTAGCGACGCATCGCGGTGCCGATGGCGTCGGGGATCGACTGGATCTGCTCGCCCTTGTCCCAGGCCACCTTCGGACTCCGGGTCCCGCAGAGTTCGTCGACGATCTCATCGGGGTCGACGCCCGAGCGCAGCGAGGTCGAGATGACCTTCGCTAAGGCCTCGGTGAAGGAGTTGGTGAACCCGCCCGAGTGGCCGATGTTCGCGAACAGCTCGAACGGCTGGCCCGTCTCGGGATCCTCGTTGATCGTCACGTACACCTTCCCGTACCCGGTGTCGATGCGCTGGCTGACGCCGTGGAGGGCATCGGGACGCTCGCGCTTCTCGGTGAAGTCGACCTGGACGGGGTCGCGGTCGTCCGCCTCGGCCAGCGAGCCGACGTCGTCCTCGAGGACGTCCCGAACCTCGTCGCTCTCGAGGAACGCCTCGAGGCCGCCGAAGATCTCCTCGATCTGTTCGGCGAGCGCCTCGGCCGCCTCGGTCTCGTCGGCGAAGTCGGCGTTCTCGGCGCGGGTCGTCAGCACCTGCTTGCTACGAGTGCCGTCGCGGTAGTAGGTGACGCCCTTGCCGCCGTGCTCGTAGATGTACTCGAAGACGTCCTTGGCGTCCTCGAGCGTGGAGTCGCTGGGCGCGTTGACCGTCTTCGAGATCGCGGAGTCGACGCCGGCCTGACAGGCGACCTGCACGCCGGCGTGGTCTTTCGCCGAGAGGTCGCCGGTCGTGACGAACAGCTCGCCGATGGCGTCGGGCACCGTCGAGAGCCCCTCGACGCCCTCGAACCGGTTGGTCGCCATCTGCTCTGTGGCCTCCTCCTTGACCGCGTCGACGTCGACGTCGTTGTCCTCCAGCACGCGCAGGAAGTAGTCGTCGAACTCGACGAGCATCTCGTCGCCCTGGACGTCGTCGGAGACGTTCTTGTAGTAGGCGACGTTGTAGATGGGTTCGCAGCCGCCGGTGGTGTTGCCGACCATCGAGGTCGTGCCCGTCGGCGCGATGGTCGTCGTGTTGTGGTTCCGCATCGCGAATCCGTCCGCCCACTCGTCGGCGTCGAGACCGGTCTGGTGTTCGAACCACTCGCGGTAGTCGGTCGGGTTCGCGTACTTGGAGCTGTCCCACTCTTCGAAGCTGCCCCGCTGCTCGGCGAGCTCGTGGGAAGTCCACTTCGAGGTGTGGTTGATGTGGGTCATCAGCTGGCGAGCGACCTCGTTGGAGGTCTCGCTGCCGTACTCCATGCCAAGCTGGATGTACAGCTGCGCCAGGCCCATGATGCCCAGGCCGATCTTGCGCATCTCCCGAACCTTCTGCTCGATCTTCTCGACCGGGAAATCCGACATGGTGACGACGTTCTCCAAAAAGCGCGTCCCCATCTCGATGCGCCGATCGAACTCCTCGAAGTCGATCGCCTCCTCGAGGAAGGCGTCGACGGCCGCCTCGAGGTCGTCGTACTCCTCGCCGTGCTCGTCGTACCAGACGCGCCAGTCGGGCGCCTCGAGGTCGGCGAGCGTCGAGAGGTTGATGTGCCCGAGGTTACAGGCCTCGTACTCCTCCAACGGTTGTTCTCCGCAAGGATTTGTTGCAAGAATCCTATGATCTGGATGCTTGTCCACATCGAAGGAGTGTTGCTTGTTCACTCGCTCGAGGTAGATCACGCCGGGTTCGCCGTTCTCGTGGGCGCCCTCGACGATGTCGTCCCAGAGCTCTTCGGCCGGGATCGACAGCTCCTCGCCGACTTCGACGTGCTCGCCGAGACCGAACATCTCGTACAGTTCCTTGGTCTCCGCGGTCGCGATGTGGGGCTCGCCCGTCCGCGGATTGGTAAACGTGAACTCCCCGCCGTTCTCCAGGGCCTCCATGAAGTCGTCGGTGACGCCGACGGAGATGTTGAAGTTGGAGAGGTGGCCCTCGACGGCGTTGCGAAGGTGTTTGGGGACGCGGCCCTCGTCGTCGATGAGCTCGCGGGCCTCATCCAGGGCGTCCTGGAAGGAGGTGTGCGTGTAGTCGTCGGGGTCGTTGAGACGCAGCGTCTCGGCCAGCGAGACGTCCTTGTTCTTGGCGTGGATGAACTGGATGACGTCCGGGTGGGAGACGCGCATGACGCCCATCTGGGCGCCCCGTCGGGCGCCGCCCTGGGCGATCGTCTCGCACATCTGGTCGTAGGTGCGCATGAACGTGATCGGGCCCGACGCGATACCGCCGGTCGAACCGACCGCGTCGCCGTAGGGGCGCAGCCGCCAGAAGGCGTAGCCCATCCCGCCGCCGCTCTGGAAGACCTGCGCGGCCTCCTTTGCGGTCTGGTGGATATCGTCGATGTCGTCCTCGGGGGAGTCGACGAAACACGCCGAGAGCTGCTGGAGCTCGTCGCCCGCGTTCATCAGAGTCGGCGAGTTCGGCATGAAGTCGAGGTTCGCCATCATCTCCTGGAACTCCTCGGCGACGTCCTCGACATGCGTTCGGATCTCGTCGGGGAGTTCGGGGACGACGGTGTCGTAGGCGAACTTGTTGGCGTTGTAGATAGAGAGCGCGGCTTCGGCCTCGTCGTCCGCCGTCGTACCAGCACCGAAGACCTCCGCGGCGAGTTCGTCCCGCCGCGGGTGGTCGGGCTTGAGCTGGTCGGGTGTGACCGTGATCTCGAGGTCGCGCTTCTCGGCCTCGAAGACGGCTTCGGCGAGGGCGATGTTCTTGCCGACGCGGTCGAACAGGTCCTCCTGGCTCTCGACGAGTTCGCCGTCGGCGTCCTTGCGGAGGTATCGGGCGGGGAGAATGTTCCCGTAGGCGTTTGCGGTCAGTCGCTCCTCGAGGGTGTCGCCCTCGGTGCGCTTGATGGGGAGGGTAAGCTCCTCCGCGGAGAGGTCGGATTCGCTCATGCGCGGGTCACCTCGAGGGTAACCCGCCGACGCGTGCGGATTCCGTCGCGGGTCGGGGTCCTGGCGTGGGTCATTTGTAGCGAAGAATCGGTATTCATCGGCGCCTCATAATTGTAGTGGTATTCTTCCATTCTTGTTGTAGTAATACAACCATAGTTGCGTAGCTACGCATCTACTCCATCACGGTCGCGACGCGAGGGCGAAACGGCTCTCTTCGCGCTTACGAGAGACTACGGCGGCGACCGTCTTAATGATTTTCAGATCAAACTGAAAGTAAATTTGCGGGCGATGAATCCGCTTATCCACTCCAGAAGCGGTTCGGAATAGAAACAATACACTATCCGAGTATTTCAGTATATCCAGAAAGACTACATAGTTGCCGTCCGGAGTCCCGCGTATGCTCGAGCCACTGACCTCCAGCACGGGACTCCTGCTCGCACTGGTCGCTCTCGCCCTCGTCGCGGTCGCAATCCTCGCCGTTCGGGTAGCGCTCAAACTCGCCGTCCGGGTCGGCATCGTCGCCGGCGTCGCCCTCGCCGGCCTCTACACCGTCGGCGTTATCGGATAGGTCGTTCGAGAATTCACGACGATATCGGCTGTAAAGCGACTGTTGAGGACTCGAGCGTTCTGCTCGAGCTGGCAACACGGAATCGCCACGCCCTCCCCAGCCGATTCACTCGGTCGCGTTGCTCCCTCGTTCATCCCTCACACGACTTGGATCCGAGAGCTCGCAGTTCGCTCGCTCTCGGTCAGCGCGCGCCACCGCAATACAGGTCGCTCAGCCGGAACAACGGAACGTCGCGCCGAGTATAGACGAACCGACACCCGTCACAGCCCCTCGAGGAAGTTCTCGATCACGTCGTGGCCCACCGCCGTGAGGACGCTCTCGGGGTGGAACTGCACGCACTCGAGGGGGTGCTCGTGGTGGCGCACGCCCATGACCAGTTCGGTGCCGTCGTGGTCGGCCGTCGCCGTCACCGCGAAGCAGTCCGGAATCTCGGTCGCGACCAGCGAGTGGTACCGGCCGGCCCGAAACCCCTGCTCGAGGCCGGCGTAGACGCCCTCGCCGTCGTGATCGACCGCCCACGCCTTCCCGTGGACCGGTTCGGGTGCGCGCCCGACCGAGCCCCCGTAGGCGTAGACGGCCGCCTCGAGGCCGAGACACACGCCCAGCGTCGGCACCTCGGGGCTGACCTCCCGGAGGACGGCCGTCGAGACGCCGACGTCGCGGTCGTTTCTCGGATGACCCGGACCGGGGCTGACGATGATCCCGTCGGGGTCGACCGCGCGGACGTCCTCGAGCGAGGCCGTATTCTTGAGCACCTCGGTCTCGGTACCGGGCTGCTGGCTGACGTACTCGACGAGGTTGTAGGTGAAGGAGTCGTAGTTGTCGATCACGAGGACCCGGACGGTCTCGCCCTCGGCCTCGGCCACGCTCATCGACCCACCTCCGGCGTCGCCTCGGTCCGTTCGTCCTCGATGGCCTCGAGGGCGGCCAGCACGCCGCCCATCTTCTTTTCGGTCTCTTCGTACTCGGCGGTCGGGTCGCTGTCGGCGACCAGTCCGGCGCCGGCTTGGACGGTGATTCGATCACGATTTCCTTCGTCTTCGACGGTTGCGGTACGGATCACGATCGCGAAGTCGGCGTCGCCCGTCCAGGAGTAGTAGCCGACCCCGCCGCCGTACAGCCCGCGGGGCTCGCTCTCGAGGTCGTCGATGATCTCCATCGCGCGGATCTTCGGGGCTCCTGAGAGGGTGCCAGCGGGGAACGCGGCCCGGGTCGCGTCGAACGCATCGGGAGACGCGGTCTCCCGGGCTACCGAGCGCGGTTCGGCAACGTCCGCGTCCGTCGCGAGCCGACCCGTTACCGTCGACTCGATGTGCTGGACGTGGCTGTACTTCAGCACGTTCATGAACTCGTCGACCCGCACGGAACCGGGCTCGGCGACCCGACGTACGTCGTTGCGCGCCAGGTCGACCAGCATCGTGTGTTCGGCCCGTTCCTTCTCGTCGGCCAGCATCTCGCCGGCCAGCCGGCGGTCCTCGACGGGTCCGGCGCCCCGGTCGCACGTGCCCGCGATCGGGTTCGACATGACCTCGCGACCGCGCACCGAGACCAGCGTCTCCGGGCTCGCGCCGACGACGGTCAGGTCGTCGTGATCGAGCAGGTACATGTACGGCGAGGGGTTGATCTCCCGCATCGCCTCGTAGAATCCGATCGGGTCGACGTCGCCGTACAGCTCCCGGGTGCGCGAAACGACGCCCTGGTAGATGTCGCCGTCGAGGACGTGCTCCTTCGCCCGTCGGACGCTTTCCTGGTACTCCTCGCGCGAGCCCGCGCGCTCGTCCTCGCGGACGAACCCGCCCGGCTCCGGCGCCGACGCCTCCCGGAGGGTCCCGGCGACGTCCTCGGCCTCCGAGAGCAGGCGATCGTAGACCGCGTCGGGGTCGTCGCCGTCCTCGAGGACGGGCGTGAACACGAGCGAGACGGTTTCGTCGCGCTCGTCGAACGCGACGGTTTTGGTCGTGAGCAGGAACTGCGCGTCGGGAAACCGCGAGTCGGGTCGCTCGCAGCCGACCTCCTCGAGCCAGAGGTCGTAGACGGCATCATAGGCCAGAAAGCCGACGAGTCCCCCCTCCAGATGTTGTCGGTCGTGGTCCGGGAAGTTCGCGAGCCGAGCGTCGGGCAAGGCGGCTCTGAGGGTGTCGACGGTGTCCCCGTCGGGATCGCGCTCGAGCTCCTCGAGGGGCGGATTCGCCGAGAGCGCCTCGACCGAGGCCCCGTCGGGGTCGACGGTGACGACGGCCTCCGGATCGTAGCCGACGTAGGAGTACCGGGCGTGGCGGTCGGCCCGCGAGGCGTTCGGACGGAAGGCTCCGTCGGGGTCGCTCGAGGCCGTCTTCTCCGCGCTCTCGAGCAGGAAGGCGTACAGCGACCGCGAGCGGTCGCTCGTTCGTCCGGTCAGCGCGGCGTAGGCCGCGAGCGGCGACGTCTCGACCTCGAGTTCGGCGACGGCCCGGACGACGACGGGGCGGTCCGCGTCGGCGTCGCCGACGTGTGAGCGAAACGCCTCCCGGTCGAGGTCGAGTGCGGGCGCCTCGGTCGGGGTTCGTTCGGCCTCGCTCATGAGTGGGGGAGCGGTGCGGTCGCCCTTCTCGCTCGCTCAACGAACGCTCGGGCAGTGTCGGCGTCGGTCGCGCCGTCGGCGTCCTCGATGCCGCTGGCGACGTCGACGGCGAACGGCTCGACCGTCCGCACCGCGTCGGCGACGTTCGCAGGCGATAATCCGCCCGCAAGGACGATCGGCGACTCGAGGACGGCCGTCAGCTTGCGGGTCAGCTCCCAGTCGTGGGTCTCGCCGGTACCCCCACCGCCCTCGGCCGCGGGGGTGTCGACGAGCAGCCCGTCGGCGACCGCGTCGTACCGCCGGGCGGCCGCCGCGTCGGTCTCGCCGGCCTCGAGGACGACCAGCACCATCGCGTCGACCTCCTCGCGGACGGTCGCGACGGCCTCGGGCGCGAGCGTGCCGTGGAGCTGGACGGCGTCGGGGCCGACCGTCTCGACCAGCTCGATCGCCGCCGTCGGCGTCTCGGGCATCGTCACGAGAACGGTCGTCACGAACGGGGGCGCGGCCGCGGCGAGGTCGGCCGCGCGGGCGGGGGCGAGCTCGCGGTGGGTGTCGACGGGGACCTCGGAGATGAGCCCGACCGCGTCGGCGCCCGCGTCGACGGCCGCCTCGAGGTCGTCCTCGTCGGTCGTCCCGCAGAGTTTCACCCGCGTCATCGCGCCTCCTGCCCCGGGGGCTCGGCGCGGTTCTGGGCGCAGAGCTCCTCGAGTTTCGCCGCGGCGTCGCCCGACTCGATCGCCTCGAGCGCGGCGTCGGCTCCGGCCCCGAGCGAGTCGGCCTCGCCGGCGACGTACACTGCCGCGCCGGCGTTGGCGAGGATCACGTCCCGCTTGGCGCCGGCCACCTCGCCCTCGACGATGCCGCGCATGTCGTGGGCGTTCTCGGTCGGCGAGCCGCCCGCGATGTCGCCGATCTCGTGTTCGGCCAACCCGAGGTCGGCCGGCTCGATGGTGTACTCCTCGACGTCGGTTCCCTCGACCTCCGCGACGCGGGTCTCGCCGTGGATCGCGATCTCGTCGGTGCCCGCGCCGTGGACCACCAGCGCGCGCTCGACCTCCATCCGCGCGAGCGCGTCCGCAAGGACGGGCACCAGCTCGGGGTCGTAGACGCCGACGACCTGGGCGTCGGCCCCGGCGGGGTTGGTCAGCGGCCCGAGGACGTTGAACAGCGTCCGGATTCCGAGCTCCTTGCGCGGGCCGATAACGGCCTTCATCGCCGGGTGGAAGACGGGCGCGAGCATGAACCCGATCCCGTCGCGCTCGATGGCGTCCTCGACCGCTGGGGGTTCGGCCTCGACCTCGACGCCGACCTCCTCGAGGACGTCCGCGCTGCCCGACGACGAGGACACCGAGTAGTTGCCGTGTTTGGCGACCGGGACGCCCGCCCCGGCGGTGACGATCGCGCTGGTCGTCGAGACGTTGATCGTGTCGTAGTCGTCTCCCCCGGTACCGCAGGTGTCGACCAGCGGCGCGCGATCGGGCTCGATCGTGCGGGCGGCCTCGCGCATCCCCTGGGCGAAGCCGGCGATCTCGGCCTCGGTCTCGCCTTTCGCCCGCAGCGCCGTCAGCAAGGCGCCGATCTGGGCGTCGGTTGCACCCTCGAAGACGGCCCGCGAGGCCGCTCGAGCGTCTTCCTGCGTGAGATCCTCGCCGTCCGTGACGCGTTCGATGAAGTCCTGCATAGTGAGCACCAATGTACGGAGTTGTCTTACGATGTTCAAATTCGTACACGGACTTAAGCGTATCGCCGCCCGTGGTGGGGAGTTACGCACGACGGACGATTCGAAACCTTCAATTACGGCCGTCGGCAAGCAAGGAGTGCAGGCGAGGTGGCGCACGACGCCACGGACGCGAAACCAGGCGGGTTGGTGGTCTAGTCTGGTTATGACACCTCCTTGACATGGAGGAGGCCGGCAGTTCAAATCTGCCCCAACCCATTTCTGACGATCTAATACGACGAACGCAGTGAGGAGTGCGTTCGTCAGAAACTGTTAGGCGGTTTGAACCAGGGAGTGAAGCGAACGGAGTGAGCGAAACGACCGTGGTTCAAATCTGCCCCAACCCACTACTTCTGTCGCTCGCGGGTTTGCTCGCGACAGAACCGTCACGTTGAGCAGTTTGAACCAGACGAGTCGCGCACAGCGAGAACGCGGTCGCCGACCGCGATTGCGAACGGCGCGAAGCGCCGTGAGCGAGCACGTCTCGTCGAGGTTCGAATCTGTTCCAACCGATCGTTCTCCGTAACGACGAGGAGCGACGCCTGACGCCGTGTGCTACCGCCCGCCTACCCTGTCTCGAGCTACCGAGAGGAGGACCACCTGGGCCTCGAGACGCCGTTCGACGCCTATCGCTCGAGGCGCGCGACCGTCGTCCCGTCCCGCCGTTCGACCTCGACGAGCCCGTCGTCGGCGAGATCCGAGAGCAGCCCCTCGAGCCACGCCCGACCGTACTCGCCGCCGGGGGCGTAATCAACCCGGATCCGCGGTCCGAGCGCGTCGAGTTCGAGTTCGTCGTACTCCCGTAAGGTTCCGATCACGCGCCCGCGGAACTGTCGACGGCTCCCCTCGAAGCTGGGCTGGGTCGGCACGTCCGGGGCGGTGAAATCCCCCGTCTCGTAGGCCGAACACCACTCGCGCCAGGGGCACCCCTCCTCGTCGCAGCGGGGCGTCTGTCGGCAGGCGACCCCGCCGAGTTCCATGACGGCGTTGTTCCAGACCCGCGAGCGCCCTGCGGGCATGAGTTCGTTCGCCCGCTCCTCGAAGGCCGACTCGTCGTCGGGGACGTCGAAGGCCCGATACAACACGCGTTTGACGTTCGTATCGACGACCGCGTTCCCCTGGTTGAACGCGAAGCTCGCGACCGCGTTCGCGGTGTATGGCCCGACGCCCATCAGCTCCTGGAGCTCCTCGGGCGTCTCTGGAAACTCGCCGTCGTACTCCTCCTCGACCTGCCCGGCGGCCTCGTGGAGGTACTTCGCGCGGTTGTTGTAGCCGAGGCTGTGGTCGGTCCAGAAGCCGACGACCTCGGCTCGATCCGCGGCCGCCAGCTCGGCGGTCGTCGGCCAGCGCTCGAGGAAGTCCTCCCAGGCGTCGACGACCCGGTCGAGCTGGGTCTGCTGGCTCATCACCTCGCTGACGAGGATCTCGTAGGCGTCGTCGGTCTCGCGCCAGGGGAACGAGCGGTGGTCGGCCTCGTACCACGCGATCAACGACTTGCGGACGTCCGCGAGGTCGTCGGGCACCGACGGCTCGTCGGCGTCGACGTCTGCGTCGGCGTCACTCATCGGCCGCTCTAGCGACCGCCCCGGCTTACGTGTACTGGATCGCCTCCGGCGGCGTCCTCGAGGGCGAGCACGAAAGGTCTATCCGGCCCGCGCGAGTCCGCCCCCCTATGAGCCTCGACGACCTCAACGAGGAGGTGCAGGAGTCGTACGGCGACGTCGGCGACGAGCTGACCGTCGCTCTCGATCGGGAGACGCGAAACGAACTGGCGCTGCTCGAGACGGCACTCGAGCCCGAGGCGACCGACGAACTCGTCCGGCGGGCGATTCACATGCTGTTCCAGACGACCGTCGACAGCGGCAAACTCGACTTCCAGCTGCGCTCGGGGTACGACGTCACCTACGACGAGTACCTCTCGGGGATGACCTTCGACGAGATGACTGGCGCCGACCAGTACCCGAGCATGGACGACGAGCGACGCTACCAGTTCTAGGCTCGAGCAACGCAGACTCACACGTCCCAGCAAGACAACGGTGGGTAGTAGCGACTTCCTTAGTTGGGGCCGCGAAATTCGTGATCGGTACGGGCCGCGTAGCGAACCGTACTAACTCCGTCTGCGTACAAAAGACCGCTGTCGGCTTCAGCTGTTCGGATTTCCGGGCCCTGTTCAACTGTTATCGACGGGGTCGCCCGAGCCGTCCTCCGGACAGAAGACGCGGAACCAGCAGATCTTCTTCTTCAAGTTGCACGATATCGTCGCACAGTACTCACCGTCGACTGGCTCGGCAAGTACAGGGTCCTGCTCCGTGCAATTCTTGTGATGTGTGTCCTTCTGGCCGTCGTCGCACTTGTCGTGTTTCTTTTGCTGTACGGCATAGCTGACGGCGAACGGGAAGGGTGCACGGATCGTCACCTCCTTGCGGTCACCCTCGATCGAGAACGCATCCGGATCGCCTCCGGTTTCGACTTTCGGACACCACTTTCCTTTCTTCTTGTAGTACTTGTACACGATGTCGAGATCCGGCGGGCACTCCGGCGGTCTCTGACACGGTGCATCCGCTGCTGCCACAAGCTGATCGAACAGCAAGAACTCCTCGTACTCCACGATGAGACGTTCCGGATCGCGATCTCCCGGGAGTTCGACCGTTGCAACACCGGTAGCATCGACCATCGGCATGTACGTCTCTGTGGAACCGTCCGTGAAGTCCACCGTTACATCCAGCTGTTCGCCCTCGTCGATGTTTGTGGTCTGGATAGTAATCTGTGCACACGTGACCTCGATATCGGTGACAGCCGGGTTATCCCCACATGGTGCATCGGATGCCACCACACCTGCATTGAACAGAATGAACCCGTCGTACTCGATCCGAAGGTGGATTGGATCACGATCGCCAGGCAACGTAACGGTCGCCTGGTTATCGGTGACTGTCGGGGTATATTCCTCCGTGGATCCGTCCGAAAAATCAACCGTCACATCGAGCGTTTCACCATCGTCGATGTTCGAGGTGGTGAGAACTATTTGGTCACAGGTAACGTCTACGTCGTCGACAGACGGGGGAGCTTCGTCTGGACATGCGTACAGAGTTACGTTGCTGATGTCCAGCAACATCTCCGGTTGACCGTTAGATTGCTCTATGCACCACGTAACGTCTTCCTGTGGGTCCTCCGGAACCTCGCCCAAGAAACAGTACTGGCCTGCCTTGAGCGTGATGTAATCGGCATTTTCCGGAATCTCTTCGGGCGAGAGCGTAAAGCATTGCCCGGACAGACCACTAAACAGGGCAACGGCAACCGGCTCGTTTTCACAGACCGCACGCACGCAGTCGATACACTGTCCCGCCTGTCCTGGTGGGTCTGTCGGCCCTGTAGCAGCGTCTCCACAGAACGGTGCCGGAAGAGAGTCCTCAGTTTGCGCGCCAGTCGTCATCGAGAGGCCACCGATTCCAACGCCGACGGCAGTCAACCCTTGCAAATAGAATCTCCGAGTGACGCTCTTTCTCCCGTTACCCAGTTGGGCTGGTTCTTCGTTAGACATCTACAACACGAACTGTCATCACGTATTAATTAGTAAACATACTTTTCTTTCGATGATTGTAATCCTCCGTAACAGTTTTATCTTCTCGAGAATTGTACCGCCAGCAGGGTATCGGAGACGACGGAGAGACCACCGACGAGAGAGCCTCCCGCTCTCGAACCACGCTCCTCGATCGCGTCGTACGCTGCGGTGTTTTCGTCGCCTCGCCGTCCTCGAGAACGGGGAACTTCGCTCTCCCGAGCAGCGAGGGACCACCGATCCCTCGAGGACCTCGCAGACGCGAAGCGTCCGCTCAACGCGCCAGCCCCGTTCAGTCCCCCGCGGAGGTCAGTCGAGACTGCAGACTCGAGGCTGGATGCTCCATACGCGTTCTTCCGTACCGATTCGATGCGAGAACTGAGTGTCGTCAGCGAAAACTGCTTGCGAACCGCTCGTCCGCGGATCGACCGCCCGATCAGTCGTCGTCGATCAGCGCCGCGCTCGAGAGCGCCTCGTCGATGTCGGCCTCGGCCATCTTCTCGATGAGGGCGTCGATCACTTCCTCGCGTTTGCCCTTGACGAACTTGATCGAGCCGACGACGAGGTGGCCGCCGCCGGAGACGCCGCCGCCGGGGATCTCTTCTTCGAGCTCCGAGACCATGTTCGGGATGTCCAGTCGGACGCCGTCGGATCGGAGCACGGCGAAGTCGGGACCGTAGCCGACCGTGATGACGGGATCGCCGGTTTCCTCGATCTTGCGGTCGTGGAGCTCGCCGGTGGTCTTGCCCGGTGCGGGGTACGTAAATCGGTGGGCGTGGTTCTCGACGTCGATTCGGTAGAGGTGAGCGCCGTTGTCGAGCTCCTCGCGCTCGACGTGGGGCGTGGCGGCCTCCAGTTGCTCGTCGACCTCCTCACGGGCGCGGTCGGCGAAAAAGGAGACGAGCTCGCGGTGGCGCTCCTCGTCGTCGGAGTCGACCTGAAGCAAGTCCTGGATCAGCCGATCGCCGGAGTTGTACCGCAGCCAGAAGGCCGCGTAGTCCAGCGCTTCGCTGACGTCCTTGAGCCGCTGTTCGTCGTACCCCTCCTCGGCGGCGAGCTCGAGGTAGTCGTCCATCGCGTCGGCCTTCGAGCGGTCGGCGAGGCCCGCGACGGCGGGGACGTGGCGCAGCTCGTCGGTCATGCCGGGGTAGATTATCCGTGCGAGCTCGACGCAGAGCATCCCCGTCGTGATCCGGTAATCTTCCTCGTGGAGGTAGGGGTTGACGTGGGCGTCGAGCAGCTCGCCGACCGCGTCGGGATCGGGGTGGTGGTGGTCGAGCGCGACGATGGGAATGTCGTAGTGGGCCAGGGTCTCGTAGGCCGGGACGTCCTCGGCCGTCGAGCCGTTGTCGAGCATCAACAGGAGCGGGAGCTGCTGGCCGTGGCGCTCGCGGTCCTCCAAGGCGAAGTTCAGGTCCCGGGTGGCGTCTTCCATCTCGTAGAAGGGGGCCTTCGCCGGGAGCCGTTTGATGAGGTGTTGGGGTGCGTCGTCGTCCTCGTGGACGTCGGCGATGAACCGCTCGAGAGCGATCTGGACCGGGACCGCGGCGCACATTCCGTCGCCGTCGGCGTGGTGGCGCACACGGATGGGGCGTCCCTCCAGCACCGTCCGGCGCAGGAGCCGCGCGACCTCCTTCAGGTTCGGCCGGAGCTTCTCGAAGGCCGGCCAGTCGATCAGCGGCTCGACGTCGCGGGGCTCGGCGCGGTCCTCGAGGGCGGCCTCGAGTCGCTCGCGGGCCTCGTCGGCGTCCTCGCCCTCGAGTTTCGAGAGGCCGTCGACCTCGATCTGGACGTCGCCGTCGCGGTGTTCGGGTACCCCGGTGACGCGGACGACGTCGCCGACCTCGATCGAGGGGTACGCCCGGACGCCGGCCTCCTCGAAGGCCGCACAGGGGACGATCCCTCGCTCGTCGGCCACATGGAAGATCGTCGGGCCGGCAGTCTGTTTGACCTGGACGATCTCTCCCTCGACGTGGATCTGGTCGCCGACGTTGGCCTCGAGGCGATCGGTACCGGTCAACGAGTAGTCCCGGGAGACCGCCTCGAGGGTGTAGTCGTCGACGTCGACCGGCTCGAACGCCATGTCGCCGTTGTCCCGGACGGTTTCGAGCTCGACGACGAGTTCGTCGCCGACGGCGTAGGTGCCCTCGAGGACGGATTCGTG
Source organism: Natronococcus sp. JC468 (assembly GCF_012163165.1). NCBI lineage: Archaea > Methanobacteriati > Methanobacteriota > Halobacteria > Halobacteriales > Natrialbaceae > Natronococcus > Natronococcus sp. JC468. The sequence goes on along the minus strand of NZ_JAAVUO010000039.1, from coordinate 13,180 downwards.
GACGAGGCCGGAGACTGAATCCGAGAGATCGACGAAGACGCCGTAGTCGACGATGCCGTTGATTTCAGCGAGGTAGGGTCGATTTCGTTCGAGATCGTCTGCGGTACAGTCGGGAGCGAGATCGTAGACGACGGAATCCCCGTCGCCGTCGCCGGCGTCGCCGGCGGGCTCAGCAGTCATCGTTGGCCGTTGTTTGTGACGGGCGCGTATAACCCTTGTTAAGCCTGCCGGCCCGGGGTGGCCTTTCGGAACGTTTAGCAACCGCAAGCCCGCACGGGTGGGTATGGGGCTGTTCGACGCGCTGTTTCGCTCGAGCGAGATCCTCGGGATCGCCGAGGAGACCCTCGAGTTCGCCATCGAGTCCTCCGAGGCCGCCCACCCCGACGAGTACATGGGGTTTCTTCGCGGCACCGAGGCCCGCGAGCTCGGCCTCGACCGGAGCGGGCTCGTCATCACCGACGTGCTCGTCGTGCCGGGAACGGAGACCAACAGCGTCAGCGCGACCGTCCGGACGAGCCAGATACCCAACGACGTGAAGGCGCTCGGTAGCGTTCACTCGCACCCGAACGGCGTGATCAGCCCGAGCGACGCGGACGTAGAGACATTCGGCCGCGGGAGCGTCCACGTCATTATCGGCGCGCCGTACCGACGGACCGACTGGAAGGCCTTCGACCCCCGGGGCCAGCCGACGACCCTGAACGTGATCGACGTCGAGCTCCCCGAGGGCGACGACTTCTTCGATTTCACGCAGGCCGACATCGACGAGGATCTCCAATGACTCCGAACGCAACTCACTCACTCGAGGCGACCGACGACTCGGACTCCGATCGACGACCCGCGCCGGAGGCGCGATCGCTCGAATGAGCCGTACCGTCATCGCGCAGGGCACCTTCGACATCCTCCACCCGGGCCACGTCCACTACCTCGAGGACGCCGCCGCGATGGGCGACCGGTTGTACGTGATCGTCGCCCGCAAGGCAAACGTCGACCACAAGGCGGCGCCGATCTGTCCCGCGACCCAGCGCCGGGACGTCGTCGGCGCGCTCGAGGCCGTCGACGAGGCGCGTTTGGGTCACGAGGAGGACATCTTCGTCCCGATCGAGGAAATCGACCCCGACGTGATCGCGCTGGGCCACGACCAGCACCACGACGCCGACGCGATCCGGGAGGCGCTGTCGGCCCGGGGCATCGACTGCGAGGTTCGGCGGGCGAGCGCGCGCGAACCCGCCAGCGAGGACGAGTTGCTCTCGACGCGGCTGATCGTCGATCGGATCCTCGAGCGTCGGGGGTAAACTGCGACGGAACCGGGAGCAGCGTGGCCGTCGGGAGGAAATAGGGGAGACGACCCGACGTGCGAAGCCGCGGCGTCGAGAGCGGGACGCCGAACTCGCCGCCGCTCCGAGCCTAGTTTTTGAGTACGCAGCGAGGGGGACGGGGTATCGAATCTACCGTGTGTCCCGTCTCGACGAAGTGCTCGACCGCCTTTCTCGAGACGTCCTGCTCGCTGTCGCCGTCCGCCGTGCTCGCCTCCCAGTCGCACTCGAGACAGTACTTGTGCATCCCTCGCTCTGTTCGGTACTCGGAGACGGGGCCGGGAAAGACCCGTGCAGGAAATCGAAGGGACGTCGCGCTACTCGCGTTTGACTCCCGGGTTGGTGACGGCGCCGTTCGCGGCCGAGTCGAAGTCCCGCCCGTACTTCGCTAGCACGCCGGCGTCGTAGGCCGGCTCGGGGCGGTCCCACTCCTCGCGGCGGGCCTCGAGTTCCGCGTCGCTGGCGTCGACCTCGAGGGTGCGCTCGGGGATGTCGACGGTGATCTCGTCGCCGTCCTCGAGCAGACCGATCGGACCGCCGACGGCCGCCTCCGGGGCGACGTGGCCGATCATCGGGCCCCGCGTCGCGCCCGAGAACCGCCCGTCGGTGATCAGGGCGACGTCGTCCTCGTGGCCGGCGCCGACGACCGCGGCGGTGACGCCGAGCATCTCGCGCATCCCGGGACCGCCGCTGGGCCCCTCGTTGCGGATGACGATCACGTCGCCGCTCTCGATGTGGCCCTCCTGGACGTACGCCATGGCCTCCTCCTCGTCCTCGAAGATCCGGGCGGGGCCCTCGTGGTGGAACTGGTCCTCGCCGGTCGCCTTGAGCACGGCGCCGTCGGGGGCGAGGTTGCCCGAGAGGATCTTGATCGCGCCCTCCTCCTGTTTGGGATCGTCGACGGTGTAGAGGAAGTCGGCCTCGATCACGGAATCGGCGGGCAGGTCGCGTTCGTCCTCGAGGTGCTCGAGCTCCTCGGCGATCGTCCGCCCGGTGACGGTCATGGCGTCGCCGTGGAACAGGTCGGCCTCGAGCAGCCGTCGGATCACGACGGGAACGCCGCCCAGTTCGTGGAGGTCGTTCATCACGCGGGAGCCGCCGGGCTGGAGGTCGGCGATCTTCGGGGTGCGCTGTGAGATCTCGTCGAAGTCCTCGATCTCGAGGTCGACGCCGGCCTCGCGGGCCAGCGCCAGCAGGTGGAGCACGCCGTTGGTCGAGCCTCCGATCGCGGTCTGGAGCGCGATGGCGTTCTCGAAGGACTCGCGGGAGAGGACGTCGGAGGGGCGGCGCTCCTCCTCGACGACCTCGACGGCGAGTTCGCCGGCGCGCTCGGCGACCGCATACCGTTGCTCGTCCTCCGCGGGCGGGGAGGCACTGCCAAGCGGCGCGAGCCCGAGCGCCTCGGAGATCGAGGCCATCGTGTTCGCGGTGAACATGCCGCCACAGGAGCCGGCGCCGGGACAGGCGTTGCGCTCGAGGTCGTCCAGCTCCTCGGCGTCCATCTCGCCGGTACCGTAGGCGCCGACGCCCTCGAACACCTGGACGATGGTGACGTCCCGGCCCTCGTGCTCGCCGGGCATGATCGAGCCGCCGTAGAGGAACACGGAGGGGAGATCCGTTCGGATCGCAGCCATCATCATCCCGGGCAGGTTCTTGTCGCAGCCCCCGATCGTGACGAGCCCGTCCATGCGTTCGCCGAAGCTAACGAGTTCGACGCTGTCGGCGATCATCTCGCGGGAGATCAGCGAGGCCTTCATCCCCTCGGTCCCCATCGAGATGGCGTCCGAGATCGTGATCGTTCCGAACTCGATGGGCATTCCCCCGGCCGCGTCGGCGCCCTCGATGGCCGCGTCCGCGACGTCGTCGAGGTGGACGTTACACGGTGTGATGTCGGCCGCGGGGTTGGGGACGCCGATCATCGGCGAGGAGAGGTCCTCGTCGTCGAACCCCATCGCGCGGAACATCGCGCGGTGGGGCGCCTTCTCGGCGCCCTCCGTGACCTCGCGGCTCTGGAGGCGCTCGTCTTTCCCGTGGTCGAACCGATCGTCGCTGCTCATGGTCGGATCTTGTCTCGGGGGGACATAAGTCACGCCTTCTCCTCAAGGGTTGCTGGCGATCGTCGAACTGGCTAACGGATTCGGTCCGCCGCCTCGAGCCGATCGGCCGCCTCCCGGAGCGCCGCCTTCGTGTCGATGCTCTCGAAGGTCGCCTCGCTCACGCCCTCGAGTTCGTCCTCGCCGACGACGACGGCGTCGAGCTCCTCGATGGCCGCGAGGATCCGTCCGTCTTCACGCTCGAGGACGTCGGCGCAGGCTCGGGCCATCGGATCGGCCCGGTAGACCGCCTGAGTCGTCTGGTACCAGCCGTCGTCGGGTCTGACGAGCGCCCCGTCGTGGCCCTCGGCGCGGTCGGCGAGTCGCTCGAGCAGGGCGGGATCGACGAACGGCATGTCGCAGGCGACGACGGCGGCGTACTCCCGGCTGGCCGCCTCGAGGCCGACGGCGATCCCGGCCAGCGGCCCGCGATCGGGTTCGGGATCGATCGCGAACGTGAGTGGTTCGGGAAAGTCGGCCATCGCCGCCTCGATCGCCCCGCGCTGGTCGGCCCGGCAGTTGATCACGAGCTCGTCGCAGACGGTCGCGAGTCGGTCGGCGACCCGCCGGATCATCGGCGTCCCCGCGAGCTCCGCGACCGCCTTGTCGTCTTCGCCGAACCGCGTCGAGTAACCGCCCGCGAGGACGACCCCCGACAGTGGTCGCTGAGACCTCATAGTCGGCGCTTGGGGTGGCGGGCCGTAATAGCTGTCGGGGACCGATCGAAACCGACCGTTCGTCCGGTTTCGTTCCCGGAATTGATACTAGATATCGATGCGAAATACTAATCACACACAACAGCTGTGGCGTCGATCACAGCAACATTTACCCGGAGATTCGTGGCAGGTACCGTGGAGACTGATATCGAATGTCAATGAACGCTGTCGTATACCAGGGACCGCACGAGGTCGCCGTCGAGGAAGTCGACGAACCGCAGATCGAACACCCCAACGACGTCGTCGTCGACATCACGACGACCTGTATCTGCGGGTCGGACCTCCACATGTACGAGGGCCGAACCGCCGCCGAGGAGGGGATCGTCTTCGGCCACGAGAACATGGGCACCGTCAGCGAGGTCGGCGAAGCCGTCACGAGCCTCGAGGAGGGCGACCGCGTCGTCATGCCCTTCAACGTCGCCTGCGGGTTCTGTCGGAACTGCGAGAACGGCTACACCGGGTTCTGTACCAACGTCAACCCCGGGTTCGCCGGCGGCGCCTACGGCTACGTCGCGATGGGGCCCTACAAGGGCGGGCAGGCCGAGAAACTTCGCGTTCCGTACGCGGACTTCAACGCGCTGAAACTCCCGGAGGGCGACGAACACGAGGACTCGTTCGCGCTGCTGGCGGACATCTTCCCGACGGGGTGGCACGGCACCCGGCTGGCGAACCTCGAGCCCGGCGAGTCGATCGCGATCTACGGGGCGGGACCCGTCGGTCTGATGGCCGCCTACAGCGCGAAGCTCCAGGGCGCCGCCGAGATCTACGTCGTCGACCGCGTGGAGAGTCGCCTCGAGATGGCCGAGGACCACTGCGACGCTCATCCGATCAACTTCGAGGAGGGCGACCCCGTCGAGCAGATCGTCGAGCAACACGGCGACGAGGTCGACAAGGGCGTCGACGCCGTCGGCTACCAGGCGATCGACCCCGAGACGGACCCGGGCGACGACGCCTACGACCCCGCCCGTGAGAACCCCGCGGTCGTGCTCAACCAGCTGATCCAGACGGTGCGACCGACCGGCGAGATCGGGGTCCCCGGACTGTACGTCCCCTCCGACCCCGGCGCGCCCGACGAGATGGCCGCCCAGGGTCGGCTCGGCATCGACTTCGGGAAGCTCTTCGAGAAGGGTCTCCGGTTCGGGACCGGCCAGTGTAACGTCAAGCAGTACAACCGCGAGCTGCGCGATATGATCATCGAGGGCCGGGCCGACCCCAGCTGGGTCGTCTCCCACCGCGTCGACCTCGAGGAGGCCCCCGAGATGTACGAACGCTTCGACGACCGCGAGGAGGGCGTCGTCAAGGTACTGCTCGAGCCCTGAGCAGGACGGCCGTCCTTGCCGACGGAACCGCGGACGAACCGCGGTTTCGGGGCCCGCGATCGGTCTTCGGACGCACGATTTCTGTCGATTACCACGGCTGCGGGTAGCGGACGCTGCGCTCTCGGCCGCCTCTCGCCGTCGGACGTCGGGGCGTATCGTCGACGACCGGTTCCGAAACCGGCCAGCAGAAGAGTTAATAATATTGGGGATACAATACACGACTATGACGGAAGCAACCGACGACGTCGAACACATCGGCATCGTACTGGAGACCAGCGACCCCGAGCGAGCCTGGAACGCGTTCCGGTTCGGGATCACGGCGCTCGAGGACGGCCACGACGTCTCGGCGTTCCTGCTCGGCGAGGGCGTCGAGGCCGAGGAGATCGACGACGAGGGGTTCGACGTCAGGGACCGCATGGAGGCGTTCGACGACGCGGGCGGCGAGTTGCTGGCGTGTGGTACCTGCCTCGAGATCCGAAACAGCGAGGGGAGCGAGGTGTGTCCGGTCTCGACGATGGGCGACCTCCTCGAGGTCGTCACGACGGCGGACCGTGTGCTGACGATCGGCTAGGGATGCCGGCTTCGATCCACCGCGGCGGAGCGGTCCCGACGGCTAGCACCGAAGCCACACCGTCGGATGCTCCGCGCGGAGGTGGTTCTGGTAGCGCTTGATCAGGTTGGGGTAGGTATCGTCGACCGCGTGCCAGGCGCAGTGATCGCAGAATCGCTCGACGACGTCGGTCGAACTGCCGACGTATGCGCCGTTTCGTTTGGGAGTCATGCTCGTGTGGTAGGCGTCCTCGGCGCCCCGTCGGTATGGCTCTTCTGACGGCCCGGCTGATCACCGTCCCTCGTTCCCTCGAGCGACGCCAACCCTATGTCGGAGACGGTGCTATCTCGCGTCATGTGCAAGTACTGCAACTACTCGTTCACCGACGGCTGGGGACAGCTCCTCGAGTACGACGACGTCTACCAGGAGGCCCTCCCCGAGTCGACGACGACGCAGTCGACCCACGGCTTTCACGAGTCCTGGGACGAGCTCAGCGACGAACTCGAATTATAGGGGGAACGGGTCCGTCCAGTCGCCCTCGATCGCCCGCCCCGACTCGATCAGCATCGACTCGAGTTCCGTCCGGAGTCGCTCCTCGTCCATCTCGCGGCCGATGAACACCAGCCGCGTCCGCCGATCGTCGTCGGGGCCCCACTCGCCGATCGGTCCCGCCTGCACGGCGGGGCCGGCCTGACTGACCCCGATCACCTCCTCACGCCCGGCGACGTGACAGACCCCCTTCGCGCGGATCACCGACTCGTCCCAGTCCTCGAGCCACGCGCCCAGCTCGTCCGGGCGAAACGGCTCGTCGGCCCGGAAGACGAACGAGGAGACGCCGTGGCGCTCGGCCGCGCTCGCGTCCGGGCCGTGATCGTGTCCGTGGTCGTGGCTCTCGCCGCGCAGCTCTCGTTTCCACCCCTGGGAGCGCTTCGCGTCCTCGAAGTCGAACCGCCCCGTTCCCAGCACGAGATCGGGGTCGACCTCGGCGTACGTCGTCCGGACGCGCTCGGCGCGGGGCTGGAGCCGCTCGACGACGGTCTCGATCTCCTCGAGGACGTCGTCGGGAACCATGTCGGTCTTGTTCAACAGGAGGACGTCACAGAACTCGACTCCCTCGACCAGCACCTCGCTCAGGGGCCGTTCCTCGTCGGGCTGGGCGCCCTCGGGCAGCGTCGCCCCGGCGTCGAACTCCTTCCAGAAGCCGTAGGTGTCGAGGACTGTCACCGTCGTGTCGAGTTCGAACAGTTCGGTCGGATCGATCTCGCTCTCCTCGGTGCCCTCGAGGAACACCCGCGCCACCGGGATCGGCTCGCTGATCCCGGAGGATTCGACGAGCAGGTAGTCGAACTCGCGGGTCTCGGCGAGCCGACGGGCCTCCTCGAGCAGGTCGCCCTGCAGCCGACAGCAGATGCAGCCGTTCGAGAGGTCGATCACCCCCTCCGCCTCGTTCTCGCGGGCGATCAGTTCCGCGTCGACGTTGACCTCGCCCATGTCGTTGACGATCACTGCGATCTCGTACCCCGCCTCGTTCGCGAGCAGGCGATTGACCAGCGTAGTCTTGCCGGCGCCGAGGTAGCCGCTGAGGATCGTTACCGGAATTCGACCGTCCCCGTGTCCTGACATAGCGTACCGTACGGGACGGCGCCGGGCTACTAAACGGCGCGGGTCGCTCGGGCCGCGGCGACGAGGCGGCGTCGGTCCCCGCTCGCGTCGCTCGCTCGAGCGCGACGGTCGAGTTCGCGCCGTTGCGGTCAGTAGATCAGCGCGTCGTCGTCGTCGACCATGTACAGCGTCCGCGCGGCGACGTTGACCGCGTGGTCGCCGACCCGTTCGATGTCACGGATCGTCAGGAGCATCCGCGAGACGTCCTCGAGGACCGCGTCGACGTCGTCGGGTTCGGTCTCGACGAGGTCGCGGACGACGGTCCGGCTCGCGCGCTCGCAGCGCTCGTCGATCTCGTCGTCCCTCGCGGCGATCGCCCGGGTCGCCGCGGCGTCGCCGTCGGCGTAGGCCCGCGTCGCGTCCTCGACCATTGCGACCGTTTCCGCCCCGACGCGGGCGATGTCGACGTCGGGGTAACGGTCCCGCTCCGCCCGGCGGGTGTACTCGCCGAGGTTGACCGCGAGGTCGCCGATCCGCTCGAGATCGGTGATGATCTTGAAGGAAGCGGCGACGAACCGCAGGTCGCTGGCGACGGGCTGTTGGAGCGCGAGCAGGTCGATACAGGCCCGCTCGAGCTCGAGGTAGCGCCGGTTGATCTCGGCGTCGCCGGCGATGACTTCCGCGGCGAGCGCGTCGTCCTTTCGTTCGTACGCCTCGAGGGCGCGTTGCAGCCGTCGGCTGACGGCGTCGCTCATCTCCACGACGTTCGTGCGCAACTGCTCGAGTTGCTGCTGGTAGTCGGTTCGTGCCATGTCAGTCGAGTGCGTTCCGTCGGTTCGCGAGTCGATTCCGCTCTCGGCCGTCCGCGCGACCGTCGGGCAGCGTCTCCGACGCCGCGGCGACGGTCGCCGTCGAGGCGCCGCCCGCTCGTTGATCGTCCCGTCTCATCCCTCGCGCTGGTACTTGTTCCGCAGGAGGATCGCCGACCCGTTCAGCATCAGGAGGACGACGAGCAGCGTGACGACCCCCGCCGCGAGGACCCCGTACCGGAAGTCGGCGTCGATCAGCTTCGACCAGGAGGAGATCTGGCGGGGCATCGCGCTGAACAGGCTGGTGAAGGTATCCGACGGGACGCGAACGACCGCGGCCGCCCCGATCATCAACAGCGGGGCGGTCTCCCCGATCGCCCGGCCGAACGCGAGGATCGTCCCGGTCAGGATCCCGGGCATCGCCCGCGGGAGGACGACGCTGCGAACCGTCTGCCACCTCGTGGCGCTGACGCCGTAGGAGGCCTGGCGAACCGAATCCGGGACGTTCCTGTTCGCCTCCTGGGTGGAGACGATCGGCACTCATTGGGAGATCACGGTGAAAGTACAGGTGGGAGTGTCCGCAGCGGTCAGTTATCCGCCGTCTCCTCGAGCGTCGACAGGTTCTCGTCGACGACGTCCTGACTTGCTGGGACGTACCCGACCTCGTCAGCGATCCAGTCGGCCGACGAGTTCTCGACGTAGAACCGCATGAACTCGGCGACCTCCTCGCGCTGGAGGGCCTCCTCGGAGGGGTAGACGAACAGCGGCCGGGCCATCGGATAGGCGCCCTCGCTGGCCGCTTGCAGCCCCGGCTCCCCGCAGTCGTCGTCCTCGCTTTCTCTGACCGCGAGGGCCTTCACGCGGTCCTGGTTCTCCTCGTAGTAGGCGTAGCCGAAGTAACCGATCGCGTGCGGGTCGTCCTCGATGCCCTCGACGATGATGTTGTCGTCCTCGGTCGGCTCGTAGTCGGTGCGGTGGTTTCCGGCGTCACCGACGGCGTTCTCGGTGAACCAGTCGAACGTGCCCGAGGTCGTGTCGGGGCCGTAGAGGACGAACTCCTCGTCGGGCCAGTCGTCGTTGACGTCCGCCCAGGTCTCGGCGCCGCCCTCCCGCCAGATCTGGGCCATCTCGTCGAAGGACATGCAGTCGACCCAGTCGTTCTCCGGGTTGACCGCCATCGTCACCGCGTCGCCAGCGACCTCCATCTCGACGGGCGTCACGTCGTTTTCCGCACAGTGGTTCTCCTCCTCGGACTTGATCGTCCTCGAGGCGCCGTTGATGTCGGCGTCGCCGGGACAGAAGTGGTTCTCGAAGCCGCCGCCGCTGCCCGTGGAGTCGACGGTGACGTTGACCCCGGGGTGCTCCTCCATGAACCGCTGGCCCATCTCGTCGGAGATCGGGAACACCGTGCTCGACCCCTTGACGACGACCTCCCCGGAGAGCTCCCCGTCGCCGTTCTCGGTCCCCGTGTTCGTCTCGGAACAGCCGGCGATTGCGACTGCGCCGGCCGATCCGACCACACCCAGGAGTTTTCGCCGCGAGACGCCACCCGTCGAAGCCGCGTACCGGTTGTCTGCCATCGAGTACTCGATTCGGGAGAGAGTAAAAGTACGATGCTATGAGGCCTATATGCCGGTCGGGAGGGACATATCCCGGTACGGATACCCCGCGCGCTTCTCGAGACGGGGACCGTCTCCCTCTCCGAGGACTCCCTCGAGACGATCGCACATCGCCGCGGCCGCGTCGCGACGAGCCCGAACGCACGGATATCGAAACGCGACAGCCGACCCCTACCGACGGATCCGTCGCCGTCGAGCCGCTTCGACTTCTCGAGAGCGGACGATCGGCGGGATCGCGGATCCGACCGTCCCGCGACCGAGAGCAATATATCCATAAATATCTATATAGTACTACGTTCCGATACTGTTACCGACGTACTGATACGGTCGGGTACCGTCGTCTCACAGTCCGAAAACGGATGCAGTAGTGGCGCTTCACCGAGATATCCGACCGTCTCTATAGATCGATGCAGATTTATATCCCTCTGTGGCAACTGCCACCCATGGAGACGCGCAAGGTGCAGGTGACGGGCGGGTCGACGTACACCGTCTCGCTCCCGAAGACGTGGGCCACCGAGAACGGCGTCGCGAGCGGAACGACCGTCGAGATCTACTCCGAGGACGACACGCTGTTGCTCACCCCGCAACGGGAGACGACCCACCAGGAGGGGTCCCTCGAGGTCTCGGAGCTCGAGAACGAACAGCTGGTCCGGGCGATCTTCACGATGTACGTCAGCGGATTCGACATCATCCGCCTGGAGGCGAACCGGATCACGACCGACCAGCGCCGGGCGATCAGGAACGCGACCCAGGGACTGGTCGGCGTCGAGGTCGTCGAGGAGAACAACGGGCTGGTCGTCATCCAGGACCTGCTCGACTCCGCGGAGCTGTCGATCGTCAACGCCGTTTCCAGAATGCGCCTGATCGCGACCTCGATGCTGTCCGACGCCGTCACCGCCCTGGTCGAGAACGACGACGACATCGCCCGCGACGTCATCGAGCGCGACGACGACGTCGACCGCCTCTTTCTGGTCGTCTCCCGGATCTTCCGGGCGACGCTTCGCTCACCCCGGGCCGCGGAGGGGCTGGGCGTCTCGCGGGAGGACTGTTTCGACTACCACTCCAGCGCCCGCCAGCTCGAGCGCGTCGCCGACCACGCCGCCAAGATCTCGGCCCTCGCGCTCAAGCTCGAGGCCGTCCCCGAGGCCGTCGCCGACGCCTTGCTCGCGCTTCACGCCGACACCGCCGATATCCTCGAGACGGCGATGGACGCGCTGTTCGCCGACGGCGATGAGGCCACGTCGTTCGGCCACGAGGCCCTCGAGGCCGTCCCCGAGATCGACGACCACACCCGGACGATCGACGAGATGCTCTACGAGCTCGAGCCCGTACAGGCCCAGTCGCTCGGGCTCGTGCTCGACTCGCTGTCCCGGAGCGCGGACTACGGCGGCAATATCGCCGAGACGGCCATGCAGAAGGCCGCACCCCGCCCGTGACCGGGCGCCCCTCGAGCGCCCCGACGCCGACCGTTGCCGGGGACGAAACCCCCTTCCCGAGCGGATCCCTACGGCGGGACCAGCGATGACGACGGCCACAGTCAGCGCGGGCGCGCGCCTCCACGTCGGCTTTCAGAACCTCTCGCTGGCCCGACGGCGCCTCTACGGCGGCGTCGGCGTCGGCCTCGAGCGGCCCCGCGCGACCGTCGTCGCCGACCCCGCGTCGACGGTCGCGGCGTCGGACCCGCTCGTCGCCGAGTACGCTCGGCGGGCCGTCGACGCGCTGGGCGTCCCGGGGATCGAGCTCTCGCTCGAGCAGCGCCTACCGCGTCACGTCGGCCTGGGCAGCGGCACCCAGCTCGCGCTCGCGGTGCTGGCGGCGACCGCGCGGGCCCACGGCCTCGAGCCCCGGGTGCGCGAACTGGCACCCGCGATGGGCCGGGGTGGCCGCAGCGGCGTCGGCGTCGCGACCTTCGAGGACGGCGGGTTCGTCGTCGACGCCGGCCACCCCACGAGCCGGTTTACGACCGAGCCGCCCGCGGAGGGCGACTGGACGGTTCCCCCCGTCGTCGCCCGCCACGACCTCCCCGCCGACTGGCGCTTTCTGATCGTCGTCCCCGACGCGGATCCCGGACGCAGCGGCGAGAACGAGGACGCCAGTATGCGCGCGGTCGTCGAGCGGGCCGACCCCGCGGTCGCCGACGAGCTCGCGGGCGTGGTCACCCGCAAACTGCTGCCCGCCGCGGCCGAGGGTCGCCTCGAGGCCTTCGGCGAGGCGGTCGCCGAGATCGGCCGCAAGAACGGCTCCTGGTACGCCGACGCCCAGGGCGGGGTGTTCCGCCCGCCCGCGGGCGAACTGGTCGCGACCCTCGAGGACTGTCCCGTCCTCACGGGCGTCGGCCAGTCCTCGTGGGGCCCGGTCGTCTACGGGCTCACCGACGCTGACCACGCCACCGAGGCCAGGGGTGCAGCCCAGGACGCACTCGAGGATGGCGGGTTCGGCGGTGAAGTCGTCCTCTCGGCCGCGGCGACCGCCGGGGCGACGGTCGACCTCGGGACGGTGCGGAAGTAAGTTACCCACGACTGAAGTCGTGAGCTTTCCCCCGCGAAGGGTTTCGGCCCACGCTTCGTCCGCCGTCACGGGCGAGTTGTACGGCAGAAGGTCAGTCACACGGAGGGGTTTCCTGCGTGGTTTTCCGACCTGTGGTCTGCGTCCGAATCTGCCTCACACCACGTTAATTATCGGTGGACTCTCACCGCTTCATGGTCGGGTAATCCGACCAGAGGGGCGCTGTATCATCCGTCCCCGATTTCAGGGCCTACCTACGGAGGCCCCTCCACGGCCGACACATTTGGCCGACCGGGAGTGTATCCTAATCATGTCTCTATTGACACTTAATGATAGCGGTGGCGAAACCAGCCGTGCTATCGGCGGCGGGATCAGCGGGACTGTCGGATTCCTCCCACGACTACAGTCGTGGGCTTCCTCCTCGAATCATGTGAACGAACCCGACGGGTCGACGGTCCTCCATCGCGGTGGTGCGCGCTGGCCGATCACGAGCGGACGGCGGGGAGGATGTCACTGGGAAACCAGGGCGACCCCGATAATTGCGAACGCGATCCCGACAAATCTCGTGAGCGTCACTTCGTCTCCGAGGACGACCATCCCGATGAGAGCCGCGACGACGAAGTACATCGCACCGAGCGTAGAGACGACCGTCGT
>NZ_JAAVUO010000038.1:0-27853 GCF_012163165.1 Natronococcus sp. JC468 | reverse complement strand
GGGGGGGACGCCCCGCCCCCGACGGCGAGGGGACCCGTTTTTGCTGCGTCGGCTGTGGGGCCGCCTCCGCCCCACTGGGCGCCGTCGACGACGCCCCCCCCGAGGACGTCCGCCGGCAGCGAGCCGACGACGAGGAGCGGAAGGTCCCCGACGACCACGAGTCGACCTACCTCGAGGTCGACGGGATGCACTGTGCGACCTGCGAGGCCTTCATCGAGTCCGCGGCGCTGCGAACGGACGGCGTCAGCGCCGCGGACTCGAGCTACGTCACCGACACGGTGCGAATCGATCACGATCCCGACGCGGTCTCGCAGGCCGACCTCCGGGAGACGATCAGCGGGTTGGGCTACAGCGCCTACGACCGCGACGACGCGGTCAGCCGGCGCAGGGCCGACAACTGGATGATGGGACGGGTCGTCGTCGGCGTCCTCGTCGGGATGATGGTGATGCTGCAGTACCTGCTGATCATCTACCCCACCTACTTCGGCGGGCTGTTCTACGATCAGCGCACCTACGAGTTCTTCAGCCAGGCACTGGCGAGCGAGCTCGCGACGCCGTTTTACCTCGCGCTCGCGGCGATGACGACGATCGTGCTCGGCGTGACGGGAAAACCCATCCTCCAGGGCGCCTACGTCTCCGCCAAGACCCGGTCGCCGAACATGGACCTGCTGGTGGCGATCGCGGCCGTCAGCGCCTATCTCTACAGTACGCTGTCGATCATCGTCGGCGGCGAACACGTCTACTACGACGTCACCGTCGCGATCGTCGTCATCGTCACGGCGGGCAACTACTACGAGTCGACGATCAAGGACGAGGCCACCGAACGCCTCTCGGATCTCACCGCGGTCCAGATCGACGAGGCCCGCCGCGTCCGGGCCGGCGGAGACCACGAGGACGTCGCCGTCGACGACCTCGAGCCCGACGACCGGGTGCTCGTGCGGGCCGGCGAACGGATCCCCGTCGACGGCGAGGTCGTCGACGGAGAGGTGGCGGTCGACGAGGCCGTCGTCACCGGCGAGTCCCTTCCCGTGAGCAAGGCCCCGGGAGACGCCGTCGTCGGCGGATCGCTGGTCACCGACGGCGCCGTGACCGTCCGCGTCGGCGAGGGTGCCACAAGCAGCCTCGACCGCGTCACCGAACTCGTCTGGGACCTCCAGAGCTCGAGCCACGGCATCCAGAAGCTCGCGGACAAGCTGGCGACGATCTTCGTCCCGCTGGTCCTCGCGCTGTCGGTCGTCGTGACGACGATCTACCTCGCTACCGGCGCCGGCGTCACCGAGGCCCTGCTGGTCGGGCTCACGGTGTTGATCGTCTCCTGTCCCTGCGCGCTCGGGCTGGCGACCCCGCTTGCCGTCGCCGCGGGGATCCGTGACGCCCTAGAGCGCTCGATCGTCGTCTTCGACGACACCGTCTTCGAGCGCATCCGCGAGGCCGACACCGTCGTCTTCGACAAGACCGGGACGCTGACCACCGGCGAGATGACGGTCGTCGAAACGGATCTCGAGGACGAACTGCTCGAGTCCGCGGCCCGGCTCGAGGGCCGCTCGGCCCACCCGATCGGGCGGGCGATCGCGGCCGAGCGCCCGGTCGCGGACGGGGGGGCCGTCGAGTCCGCCGGCGCGACCGCGGGCGACGGGGACGACCCGGACGACGCGCCGGACGGCGTCGAGGGCTTCGAGAGCTACCGCAACGGCGTCGCTGGAGTCGTCGACGGCGAGGACGTCCTCGTCGGCCACCCCGACCTGTTCCGGGATCGGGGCTGGACGGTGCCCGACGGGATCGCCGAACGGATCGCCGAGCGCCGCGAGACGGGTCGTGTTCCGGTCGCTGTCGGCCGCGACGGCGTCGCGGAGGGGCTGATCGTCGTCGGCGACGAGCTCCGGGAGGGCTGGGACGAGACCCTGTCGGCGATCGCCGAAACGGGCACCGACGTCGTCGTCCTCACGGGCGACGACGCGCGCGCGGCCGAGCGGTTCCGCGCGGCGCCGTCGGTCGACCGGGTTTTCGCCGGCGTCCCGCCCGAGGGGAAAGCCGAGACCGTCGAGCGGCTCAAGCGGACGGGTCAGACGGTCATGGTCGGGGACGGCACCAACGACGCGCCGGCGCTGGCCGCCGCCGACCTGGGAATCGCGCTGGGCGGCGGGACCGCGATGGCCGCCGACGCCGCCGACGTGGCGCTGGTCGACGACGAGATCGACTCGCTCGACACCGTCTTCGAACTCGCCAGGGCGACCGACCGCCGCGTCAAGGGCAACATCGGCTGGGCGTTTTGCTACAACGGCGTCGCGATCCCGCTTGCGGCGACGGGACTGCTCAACCCGCTGTTCGCCGCCGTCGCGATGGGCGCGAGCAGCCTGCTGGTCGTCACAAACTCCTCGCGGTCGCTGCTCGAGGATTGACCGCCGCGACGTCTCAACGCGAAGTAATTAGTTCTGGACCGCCAATCGGGAGCTATGTCTTCGCGCCCGGACCTGTCGGAGTGGCTCTCCGACCGAGCGGGACTCGTGGTCCTCACCCTGGTAAGCGTCCTGCTCGCGGCGCTGATCATGCTGCCGTACCTCCAGTACGTGCTGCTCGGCGTGATCCTCGCGTACGTCCTCGTCCCGGCCCAGCGCCGGCTCGAGCGGTACGTCAGGTCGATGACCGCCGCGCTCGTTCTCGTCGTGGTCGCGATCCTCACGATCCTGCTGCCGGTGTTGTACGTGCTCGCGATCGCGCTGGGACAGGCACTCGACATCGCAATGGCCGTACAGGACGGCTCGCTCAACGCCGAGGAGGTCGAGCGACGGATCGAGTCGGAGCTTGGCTACCCCGTCGACCTCGAGGAGACCTACGCCACCTACCAGGAGCCGATCGCGAGCGGGCTCCAGGAGGTCGCCACCGGCGCGCTCGAGTTCGTCGGGGAAGTGCCGTCGATCCTCATCGGGTTGATGGTGACGGTGTTCGTCCTCTTCGCTCTGCTTCGGGACGGCGATCGGCTCGTCCAGTGGCTGCGGTACGTGCTGCCGGTTCAGGATCACGTCCAGCGCGAGCTGCTCAACGAGCTCGACCAGCTCATGTGGGCGTCGGTCGTCGGCAACGTCGTCGTCGCGATGATCCAGGCGGTATTGCTCGGCGCCGGGCTCATGGTGCTCGACGTTCCCGCGGTCGTGTTGCTGACCGTCGCCGCGTTTGTGGCCGCGTTGCTCCCGCTGGTCGGGGTCTTCGCGGTCTGGTTGCCGATATCGCTCTACCTCCTGGTCCTCGGCGAGACCCTGCCAGCCGCCGTCCTCGTCGCCTACGGCTCGCTCGTCAGCGCCTCGGATACCTACCTCCGGCCGGCGCTCATCGGCCGAACGAGCGCGTTCAACTCCGCGATCGTCGTCGTCGGCATCTTCGGCGGGCTGGTCGTCTTCGGCGCGGTCGGCCTGTTCATCGGCCCCGTCGTCCTCGGCGGCGCGAAGATCACTCTCGACCTGTTCGCTCGGGAGTGGGCGATCGCCGAGGGGAATCCTGCGGTCGGGCCGCTGCCGGCAGCCGATCCCGCGGCTGAGACGGCGTCGGAGACGGGGATCACCGGCGAGTCGACCCCGGGCGAACCGAACGGCGGCGGCTCGACCGCGTCGAGTGCTCCCGGATCGAACGGCGAGGGCGTTTCGGAGCCGACACCCGGCGACGAATCCGAACCCGACGGGGACGACTCGAGCGATGACGACCCGGCGCACTGACCTCGCTCCGTCGAAGAGATGCGTTCATTATCCCGTGTCCGCAACTACCGCGTAACGTGTCTCGGAACGAAACGGGTACGCCGGTATCGCGGCGGCCGGCCCCGATCCGAGTCCCTCCCTACCCATGAACGGATCACACGCGACCGGGAGCCCCTACGCTCCCTACACGGACGACGAACGGACGGCGATGCTCGAATCGGTCGGCGTCGACGACGTCGAGGAACTGTTTGACATCCCCGAGGACGTTCGCTTCGACGACGAGTTCGAGATCGACGCGCGAACCGAGCGGGAGACGAGACGGCTGGTCCGATCGGTGCTGGGGCGCAACGACGAGCTGACCGAACTGCTCGGCCGCGGCCACTACGGCTACTACGTCCCCTCGCTGATCGACCACCTCGCGGATCGCTCGGAGTTTCTGACCTCCTACACCCAGTATCAGCCCGAGATCTCCCAGGGGTTCCTGCAGGCGCTGTTCGAGTACCAGTCGCTTTTGGTCGAGCTGACCGGCCTGGAGGTCGCCAACTGCTCGATGTACGACGCCGCCACCGCGCTGGGCGAGGCCGCGACCCTCGCGGATCGGACTCGCTCGACGAGCGGCCACCGCGTGCTCGTCCCCGACCTCCTGCTCGAGGGCCGGCGAAGCACGCTCGAGAACTACGTCGCCGGCACCGACCTCGAGGTTGAGACGTACCCGACCGACGACGCGAACGCCGACCGCGACGCGCTCGCCGAGGCTGTCGACGAGGACGTCGTGATGGTCTACGCCGAGAACCCGACGGTGCGGGGAACGATCGAGGAGCGACTCGACGAGATCGGCGACCTCGCCGACGACGCCGACGCGCTGTACGTCCTCGGGACCGATCCCGTCGCGCTCTCGATGCTCCAGCGGCCCGCCGACATTGGCGCCGACGTCGTCGTCGGCGACGCGAGCGTGCTGGGCCTGCCGACGAGCTACGGGATGGGACTAGGCCTGTTCGCCTGTCGCGAGGCGTTCCTGCGACAGGTTCCGGGTCGGCTGGTCGGCGCGAGCGAGGACGCGACCGACCGCCGGGCCTACACGCTCACCCTGCAGACCCGCGAACAGCACATCCGCCGCGAGCGCGCGACGAGCAACATCTGTACGAACCAGGCCTGGGTGGCGCTGCGGACCGCGATGCACGCCGCCTCCCTGGGTCCCGACGGGATGGTCGATCTCGCCGAGCGGGGCGTGCGACGCGCCGCGGACCTCGCCGAGCGCGTCGACGGGATCGTCGGCGTCAGCGCTCCGGTCCACGACCGCCACCACCTCCGGGAGTTCGTCGCCCGCGTCGACCAGCCCGCCCGCGCCGTCGCCGAGGACCTCGAGCGACGCGGCTTCGCCGTCCACGTCATCGGCGAGCACGAGATCCAGATCTGCGTCGCGGGCGTCCCCGACGAGCGGCTCGATCCGTTCGTCGCCGCCCTCGAGGAGGTGGCCCGATGAGCGACGATCCGCGGGACGACCGGGCCCGCTACGACCAGGCCCGCTACGTCGAGGACGGCCAGTACGAGCCGTTGCTCTCGGAGAAGGACCTGACGCGCGTCGAGATCGGCGGGGACGGCGACGGCGACGAGGACGGGGGCTCCCCGCTGCCCGACGAGCTGACCCGCGACTCCCTCGAGTTGCCCGCGCTGTCCGAACCCGAGCTCGCGCGCCACTACACGCGGCTCTCCCAGATGATCTACGGCATCGACAGCGGCCCCTACCCGCTGGGGTCGTGTACGATGAAGTACAACCCGAAGTTCACCGAGGACGTCGCGGCGCTGCCGAAGGCCGCGGTTCACCCCGACCGCTCGGAGCGCTCGACGCAGGGGACCCTCGAGTTGCTCTACCGGCTGCAGGACTACCTCGGCCGGATCGGCGGGATGGACGCCGTCACCCTGCAGCCGCCCGCGGGCGCGGCCGGGGAGTTCGTCGGCATCCGCGTCGCGGCGGCCTACCACGAGCACAACGGCGAGGGTCACCGGGACGAGGTCATCGTCCCCGAGAGCGCCCACGGCACCAACTTCGCCAGCGCGGCGCTTGGCGGCTACGACGTCGTCTCTCTGCCCAGCGACGACGAGGGACGGGTCGACCTCGAGGCCCTGGAGGCCGCCCTCTCGGAGAACACGGCGGCACTGATGTTGACGAATCCGAACACGCTCGGGCTGTTCGAGCGCGACATCACCGAGATCGCCGAGATGGTCCACGACGTGGGCGGCCTGCTGTACTACGACGGGGCCAACCTCAACGCCCTGCTCGGCCGGGCCCGTCCGGGCGACATGGGCTTCGACGTGATGCACTACAACGTCCACAAGACGTTCGCGACGCCCCACGGCGGGGGCGGTCCGGGCGCCGGCCCCGTCGGCGTCGTCGACGAGCTGGCGCCGTTCCTGCCGGCGCCCCGCGTCCGCGAGGCCGACGACTCGGGCTCGAGGTCGGGCGAACCGACCTACGAGCTGTTCGACCCCGAGCACACCATCGGGAAGGTCCACGGCTACCAGGGCAACTGGCTGGTGCTCGTGAAAGCGTTCGCCTACATCGCCCGCCTGGGCGACGAGGGACTCGCCGACGCCAGCGCGACCGCGGTGCTCAATGCGAACTACCTCGCGAACCGGATCGAGTACGAGGTGCCATACGGACCGTTCCACCACGAGTTCGTCGCCAGCGCGGGCGAGCAGGACGCCGCCGACGTCGCCAAGCGGATGCTCGACCACGGCGTCCACCCGCCGACGACGAAGTGGCCCGAGATCGTCCCCGAGGCGCTGATGACCGAGCCGACGGAGGTCGAGAGCAAGGACACCCTCGACCGACTCGCGGCCGCCTTTAACGCCGTCGCCGCGGAGGACGACGAAACGCTCGAGGCCGCCCCCGAGCGGACCGCCGCCCGCCGGATCGACCAGACCAACGCGGCGCGGAGCCCGCGACTGTCCTGGCAGGCGCTCGAGGACGACTCGTAAACCAGCCGGATATTCTCGGTTTCTCTCTCTTCGTTTTCCGACTCGCCGAACGCGCGAGTCGCGATCGGCCGCTCAGCCGCTGCGCTTCCACTCTTCGATCGTGATGCTGTACCGAATCGAGTCGCGCGGCTCGTCGTCGATGACGATGTCGTTGCGGATTCGACCTTCCGTGTGGCCGCCGAACCGTTCGACGTACTTCTCGATCGCACGCCGGGACTGCTCGTTGTCCGGATCGTGGGCGACCGCGACGACCTCGAGATCGAGCCTGTCGAACGCCAGTTCGAGCATGCGAGCGGCGCGCTCGCCGGAGTAGCCCCGGCCCCAGAACGGCTTCCGGAACCACGTACCGAAGACCGCGATCCGTCGATCCCAGTCCGGGTAGATCCCGGCGGTACCGGCCAGTTCGCCCGCGCGGTCGCCCTCGGTCGGTCGGACGAGGTAGTTCGCGGCCGAGCCGTCGTCGAACTCCTCGCCGCAGCGCTCGACCCAGTCGAACGCCTCCTTCGGGTGCTCGTGCGGATCCCACGTCATGTACTCCGTCAGCTCGTCGACGTGGGGCGCGCCGGCGCGAACGTGCTCGTACAGTTCGTACGCATCGAATCCGTCCGGGTGGACCCGCTCGTATCGGAGTCGATCGCTTTCCATCTCCATCGGAAAGAGTGACATGTATCTACGTTTACAACGCGAAGCGGTGACGATAAGCGTGTTCGAGGGATTGAACCGACACCCACAGCACCGAAACCGTTTTCAACTATCTGATGGTTCCGCCTCGAGGTGCTCGAGCATTGCCTCGTCGAACTCGACGGGCGCCCCGGACCGGTCGAAACAGCCGTACTCGGTAATCCCCTCGATGTTCGTTCGCCCGTCGCTCGAGAGTTCGTGGGCGATCCGGATCGTCTCGTCGGAAACCTCGAGGACGTCGCAGTCGACCCGCAGCGTCGTCTCGAAGTGAACCGGCGACTTGAACTCCCAGCGCCAGTCCCGGATGCGGTAGGGCTCCGTCTCGCCTCGCAGCTCCGCGAGGCTCGTCCCGCGGTCCTCGAGGTGGCGCTCGAGGGCGACGTCGGCAAAGCGCGGGTACTCCTCGAAGTAGGCCAGTTCAGCGCCCTCGATGTGGGGGCTGCGGATCTCGAACGACGAGGAGAACGATGCCAGCCCGTCGCCCGCGTCGGCTCCGCCGTCTCCGGGACCGACCGCGGGAGCCCGATCGACGCTCGCGTCCGCGAACGCCGCCCTGACGTCCTCGGGTAACGCCAGCGCGGCGCCGTCGGAACCGATCGTCACGTGGGTCATCCGCGCCGTCGCCAGCCGTTCGCCGTCGCCGTCCTCGATCTCGTAGAGCAGTTCCAGGCTCGAGTCGCCGACGCTTCGGGGCACCGTCTCGACCGAGATCGTCTCGCCAATGCGGGGGTAGCGGTCGACGGAGGTGCTGACGACCACCGGGGCGTACGGAATGCCGTCGTCGCCGAGGATCTCCGCGAAGGAGTAGTCGAAGGCCGCGGCGATCTCCTGGGTCGAGATCAGCTGCCAGTCGAAAAACGTCGCCCCGTGCGCGAGCGGGCCGGCGAACTCGCCGAAGCTCACCCGACGGTCGTCGATCGTTTGCATGTCCCCGAGGGTACGTCGCTGCCCCCCACTTCAGTACAGGAACCGGCAAACGATACCCGGACCGCGGGCTACCGGTCCCGAACGGCGTCGTCGCCCTCGAGGTGTGCGAGCAGCGCCGGGTGCAACGGCCCGTTCGAGCCCAGCAGCGCCGACCGATCCTCGGTCTCGAGTTCGAAGACGAACGGCTCGCCGCGTTCGTCAGTGAGCCGCGCGCCGGCCTCGCGGGCGATCACCAGCCCGGCGGCGACGTCCCAGGGGTTGGTGTCGTACTCCCAGGTGGCGTCGGCGCTCCCGCTGGCGAGATAGCAGAGGTTGAGCGCCGTCGATCCCAGGCGGCGCACGCCGCGGGTCTCCTGGTAGAACCGCGTGAGAAAGGAGCCGTCGGGGTCGTAACCGGAGATGAGCATACTCTCGTCGAGGCGGTCGCGGTCGGTCGTCTCGATCGGGTCGCCGTCCCGCCGGGCCCCCCCGCCCGCGATCGCGTCGAACAGCTCGTCGGTTTCGGGGACGTAGACGACGCCGACGACCGGGTACTCGCCGTCGAGCAGGGCGATCGAGACCGAGTAGTTGGGGTTCCCGTGGGCGAAGTTCCCGGTCCCGTCGAGGGGGTCGATCACCCAGGTGTAGCCGTCCTCGCGGACGTCCCGCGGGCGCTCCTCGGAGACGATCCCGTGGTCCGGGTACTCGTTTTCGATCGCCGTCGTGATGATCCGGTTGGCCTGGTGGTCGGCCTCGGTGACGATGTCGGACTTGTCGCTTTTGACCGCGACGGACTCGACCTGGCCGTGGAGCTCCCGGAGCGGTTCGCCCGCGGCCTCGGCGGCCTCGGTGGCGATCGTCCGCGCGCGCTCGAGGAAGTCGTCCCCTTCGGCCTCGCCGTCGGGATCTGCCGCGGGCACCCGCGGGGGCTCGTCGACGTCGCGAACGTCCCAGCCGAGCTTCTTCGCGATCGCGGTGAAGAAGTGGTCGTCGTAGCTCGTGTGTACCACGTGGGCGAGCTTCTCAGCGCCCGTGACCAGCACCTCCTCGCCCTCCTCGAGGAGCGCGTTGGCCCGGCCGCCGTCGACCAGCAGGCTCGCGGGTCCCCGGGTAATGATTCGCAACTCCGTCTCGGGCGCGACCACGATCGGCCGTACGCCCAGCTGGTGGGTGTGCAGCGGGACCAGCTGGAGCGTGTGGTTGTTCGCCGGGTAGTGGATCGGTCCGTTGGCCGACAGCGAGATGCCCGTCGACCCCGTCGGCGTCGAGACCGCGATCCCGGTCCCCTCGAACTCGCCGACGTACTCGTCGTCGGCGTAGACGTCCAGCCGCGTGATCTTGCTGTCGACCGGGTCCTCGGGCGGAACGTGCTCGATCGTGACGTCGTTGATCCCGGTGGCGTCGACCCCCGGGCCGCGGACGGCGACCTGCTGGCGGCTGTCGATCGCCGCCCGACCGCGGAGCACCTCGTCGAGCGCCGCCTCGAGGTCCTCGGGCTCGACCCGGGCGAGGAAGGCGAGCGTCCCGGTGTTGACCCCCAGCTGGGGGACGCCCCGCGGGGCGAAGGTCTTGATTCCCTCGAGGAAGGTGCCGTCGCCGCCGATCGTGATCCCCAGGGTGGCCCGACTGCCGTCGTAGACGTCGTCGATCGGCTCGCCGACGTCGACCGTCGAGAGCCCGATCCCGCGGTCGTCGGCCCAGGCCGCGAGGCGGGCGACGACGTCATCGCTGCCGGGGCTGACGATGGCGATGAGCTCCTCGGTCGTCGCGAGCCGCCGTCCTTGCATCGGGTAGATTCTCGAACCGCGCGACTATGGGTCTGGCGCTCGGCGCCGGGAGAACGGTTCGGGCCGGTTCAGGCCGCGCTCGAGTCGATGCCGTCGATCTGCACGAAGCCGTAGTCACAGTCCGGGCAGTGCCACTTGACCTTCTCCCCGAGGTGCAGCGTCGTGCTCGCGGCGCGGTAAAACGTCTTCTCGTTGCCGCAGTTCGGACACTCGTGATCGAGTTCCATGGCCATGCCGACGGCTACCGTTCGAAGCGAGTTTAACGTACTGATTCGTCGGACCCTCTCGCGACGGCTCCGACCGACGCCGAAACTAAGTGGACACCGATCCTCGAGGACGGTATGGCGATCTACACCGGTCGCGGCGACGACGGCGAGACCGACCTCCGGGACATGACCCGCGTCTCGAAGACGGATCCGCGCATCGAGGCCTACGGCACCGTCGACGAGCTCAACGCGCTGGTCGGCACCGTGCGGCCGACGGGCCACGACGACGTCGACGACCGCCTCCGGACGATCCAGAACCACCTCCACGTCGTCCAGGCCGACCTCGCGAACCCCGACCCCGACGAGGACGACCCCGAGGTGCGGGCCGACCACGTCGAGACGATCGAGGACTGGATCGACGAGTACGACGAGGAGCTCGAGCCCCTGACCTCCTTTATCCTGCCGACGGGCGCCGACCGCGGCGCGCGGCTCCACCACGCCCGCGCGGTCTGTCGGCGCGCCGAGCGCCGCGCGGTCGCGCTGGCCTCGAGCGAGCGGATCAACGAGCGAACCGTCGAGTACCTCAACCGCCTCTCGGACGGCCTCTTTACGTTCGCCCGCCTCGTCAACCAGCGCGAGGGCGAACCCGAGGAGTCCCCGGAGTACTGATCGCTCGAGACTCGAGGCTGAAAGGAAGGCTTAAGTCGGGCGCACCGATAGCTTGGGGTGCGGGTTGGTGATCTAGTCCGGTTATGATACCTCCTTCACACGGAGGAAGTCGGCAGTTCAAATCTGCCCCAACCCACTAATTTTGCTGCGAGCAATCCGCGAGCAGCAAATTCGTCACGTTGGGCAGTTTGAACCAGACGAGTCGCAGCGTCCGAGCGATGCGAGGACGACCGTCTCGGCGAGGTTCAAATCTGCCCCAACCCACGACAGTCCGCCACCTCACGCAACGACTGTCCGCGTGAGGGAAGGTCCAGTCGCGCGAGCGGCGGTGAGAACGACTGAGGCCGTTTTCGATCCACAAACCGGATCGATGGCCAACGGAGATGCTCAAGATCGCCGCGACGCTCACGGTGCATAATCTCGCCCGCGAACCGTCGGAGGGTATCGACGAGTTCCGATTCGGTCCCGACAGTGTTTTCCAGAGCTTTCGGCTCGACAACCACTAAGAGTCCTCCCCTCGTCTTTCGAGGTAGGATAGCCATGAATTCACGCGCCGTCGACGGGGAGTTTCCGGACGATCCGGAGGAGCTACTGCCGGCGGACAGCGTCCTCTCTCTGGAGGAATACCTCGAGATGCACGCCGCCGTCGGTCATCGAACCCGATACGAGATCCTCTACCGGCTCGTTCACGGCGGCGAGATGAGCCCGAAGGAACTCGAGGAAGCGATACGGATCGACGACAGTACCCTCCACTACCACCTCAACGAGCTTCTCGACGCGAATCTTATCGAAAAGCGACAGCGCACCGAGCGGGGTCAGGACGGGCTGTACACCTACTACCGGGCGACGATCTTCGGGGAGGTTACGCTCACAGAGGGTGTAGACGAACTGATCCGCGGCGAGCGATCGTTCGGAGAGCTGTACGACAGTTCGGTTGGGGAGTGATCGGAGACGGTTCGACGCCCGGGTCTGTGTTGCAGTCCGCGTTCCGTTTTCCGTCCGACCGTATCTGGACGACAGAACGGGTGTTTCCGCCGTCGACGCCGAACCCGAAGCCGAGTCGTTCGGTGAGACCCCGCTCGCCGAGCGGTGGTCCGGATCGACTCGAGGACCGACCCGTTTCCCGAGTCGGCTCGAGCCGCGGAGACGACGCTCAGCGATACCCCAGATCCCGGAGGTGCTCCTGGATGTCCGTATCCACCGACGACCCCGCCTCGAGGTCGGGTTCGCGGGTTCCCTCGTCGGTAGCGGTCGTCTCAACCCAGGGGACCTTTTTGACGGCCGGGTGGGGGAACCCCTCGGGGTGGCCGTAGGCGCGCCACTCGCCGAAGGCCTCGCCGTGGTCGGACGTGATGACGACGTCCTCGGCGTCGACGTTCTCGAGCAGCTCCGCGACGTCGTCGAGGACCCACCGCAGCGTCTCCCGGTAGGCCTCGTACACCGCCTCCCGTGTGGCAGCGCCCTCCTCGAGGAGCTCGTACCCCCGCCTCTCGACTTCAGTCGGCTCCCGGCCCTCGCGGTAGGCGGCGCCGGCGTAGGGGAGGTGGGGCTGGGTGTAGTGGACGATGATCCGGTCGGCGTCGCCGTTGCGGCCCGCGTCAATGGCGTGGTCGGTCATCGCCGCCGGGAGCACCGAGCCGTAGGCCTCGTCGTGGTCGGTCTCCCAGACGGTCCGGTGGGCGCCGAAGGCGGACTCGTCGACGACGGACCACGAGGAGAGGTCGATCGGGACGGCGTTGTTGACGGGCGGGTACTGGCCGTCGACAAAGACGGTCTCGCTGAACCCGTTGCCGGAGACGTAGGCGGTCCGGCCGATCTCCTCGCGCCTGGACTCGGTGAAGGTGTTGGCCATCCACTCGGCGGACTGGCTGCCGACGGAGTAGGCCTCGTCGACCTCGTCGATGAACTCGTACTCGGGGGCGACCTCCCGGAGCGTGTCGACCCGACAGGCGTCCAGTACGACCAGCAGGTCCCAGTCCGAGTCGTAGACGTTCCGGCCCAGCGGGACCCGCGAGGTGATCGCGTACCAGACCGAGAGGTAGGCGGTAAACAGGAGGTACAGCGGGGCCCGCGCGGGGTGGGTTCGGGCGTGCTCTCGCAGCTCCGCGATCCAGTCGGCGAGATCGGCGTCCATCGTCCGCCCGTAGCGAGCGCCGGGTCAAGAAGGTCGTGGTGTCCGGCGATCAGAGATAGCCCAGGTCGCGCAGTTGGGCCTCGACCGCGCCGTCGACGTCCGCGGAGTCGGGTTCGCTCCGGACGTCGTCGATCGGCGCCGAGAACGCCGCCCTCGCCTCCTCGGGGACGAGCTCCGGGCCGCCCTCCCGCTCGAGGTCGTACGCGCCGTCCTCGCGGTCGTACAGCGCGGCGGAACCCAGCGAGTCCCAGACGTACTTGCCCTCCGGGCGGTAGGCGCACCGCGAGGTCCGGTTCCAGAACTCGAAGCGGTCGTGGTCGGTCGGCGGGTGGGCGACGCCGAGTCCCGCCACCTCCGCGGCCATCGGCGCCCGCGGCTCGAAGGGCTCCCCGGTCGCGACCGAGGCGATGAGGGAGCCCAGATCCAGGTGGGAGATCGGCTCGGACGCGTCGGCGTCGACCGCGGCGTTGACGATCTCGAGGGGGACGTGGAGAAGCGCCTCACTGACGTCGGGCGTAACGTGGCCGAAGCGCCGCGGCGGCCCGTCGACGGCGAGTTGCTCCCCGTGGTCGGCGGTGACGATCACGGCGGTGTCGTCGTCGACGGACCGACAGAACGCGGCCACCTGTCGGCAGACGTACTCCGTGGCGGCGGCGTAGAGCTCCCGGTAGCGCTCGAGGTCGGCCGCGCGCTCGTCGAAGGCGTCCTCGAGGTTCAACTCGAGGGCGTCGAGCTCGGGGGCGTTCCGCCGGGCCTCGGCCGACAGCAGCGACTGGTCGTACCCCCGAACGTTCGCGAGCGGCCCGTGGACGTCCATGATGTTGGCGAAGACGAACGTCGGCTCTTCCGACCGTTCGAGCTCCCGTCGGACCCGGCGCAGGATTCGCTCGCAGCCGTCGTCGAACGGCTTCGCGACGGGCAGGGAGCGGAACAGCTCCTCGGCCTGAGAGGCGACCCCGTTCGCGACGCTCTTGAGGGGGTGGTCGTGGCGCGCGCAGCTCCGGAGGTACTCGAGGTACCGGTCGACGCCCTCGGCGGTCGACTCGTGCCAGAACCGCGACGGCGAGAGCCCCTCGGGATAGGGCATCGAGGAGGGGACGTGGTGGAAGTCGTCGAACAGTCCGTCGAATC
This sequence comes from Natronococcus sp. JC468, assembly GCF_012163165.1. Lineage (NCBI taxonomy): Archaea > Methanobacteriati > Methanobacteriota > Halobacteria > Halobacteriales > Natrialbaceae > Natronococcus > Natronococcus sp. JC468. The sequence continues at coordinate 13,674 of NZ_JAAVUO010000038.1, read as the reverse complement.
CGAAGACCGGGCTGGCATAGGGGTTGGCGCTGACGCCGACGCGGCGGTGGTCCGGCAGGTCCGCGAGGAACGTCTCCTCGACCTCGAGGGACTCGAAGCGGGGCGTCGCGGAGTGGAAGCCGTGCTCGTGGGGGAGCCGGCCGGTGAACATGCTCGCGTGGCTCGGAACGCTCCAGGTGCTGGCGGTTCGGCACTCCTCGAACGACTGGGTGGCCTCCCGGCGCAGCGGGCCGCCGTGGCGCTCGAGGAAGTCGTACCGAAGGGTGTCCAGACAGACGAGGACGACGTTTCGAGCCATGCGTGAGTAGTTCGCCGTGGGGATCAAGTAGGTGACGGAGCCCGCCTCGAGGTGCCCGACGCCATCCGTGAGACCTATAGCGGGGCGTGTGCCAGACACGGACGATGGATCGCGGTTCCGCGGGACGGTCCGAGATCGCACTCGCCCACTGGGGGGAACACGTCAACGGCGGCGGCGACAGGGTCGCCTGGGAGCTCGCCCGGACGTTCGAGGACGTGCCCCTGTACGTGGGCTGGAAAGACGAGTCCATCGAACCGCCCGACGTCGAGACGGAGCAGCTGATAACCGGTCGGCTCAACGAGTGGGCGCTTCGCCGCGGCGGGCTCGCGCGGATGGCCGCGCACCTCCTGGGCTGGCAGAAGGCCGACCCGCTCCGGGAGTACGACGTCCTCCTCACGAGCGGGAACGAGCCGCTGTTTTACGTCCCCCCGACCGAGCAGGTCTGGGTCGCGTACGTCCACCACACGAACCGGCGCCAGTCCGACCGGATCGGCGAACTCGGCGACGGGCCGGCCGCGACGGCCAAACTCCTCCTCTACTACCTCGTTCGGGTCGCCTTCGATCACAACACGCACAAGCCCGACCTGTTCGTCGCCAACTCCGAGCACGTCAAGCGCCGGATGGTCCGGTACTGGGGCGTCTCACCCGAGAACATCGCGGTCGTCTACCCCCCCGTCGACACGGACACCTACTCGCCCGCGGCCGCCGAGACGGGGTCGTACTACCTCACGCTGTCGCGGCTGGACTGGCACAAGAGCGTCGACGAGATCGTCGACGCGTTCGGCGACCTCGACGCCCGGCTCGTCGTGGCCGGCGACGGTCCTGATCGGGCCGCCCTCGAGCGTCGGGCCGGCGACAACGTCGAGTTCCGGGGCTACGTCGACGAGGGCGAGAAGCGCGAACTGCTCGCGGGCGCGAAGGCGTTCGTCTTCAACGGCCAGGACGAGGACTTCGGCATCTCCCCCGTCGAGGCGCTGGCCTCGGGCACGCCGCTGCTCGGGGTCCGAGAGGGGATGACCCAGTACCAGGTGGTCGACGGGAAAAACGGGTACACGCACGTCCGCGACGGTTCCGAGGGACGGACCCTGGCGGAGTCGGTCCGGACGTTCGAGGCGGAGGGGGTCGCATGGTCCGACCGGGAGATCGAGTCCTTCGCCGAGCGCTTTTCGATCGGGGCGTTCCGCGAGGGGATCCGCGACGCGATCTCGAGGGCGGTCGAGGGGAGCTCGATCGAGCCGTCGTGGTACGCCGACGTCGACGGGGCTACCGAGCGAGACGCTTGAGGGTTCCGAGCAGGCGGCCGTTTCTGTCGACGCCGAACAGCGCAATCGCGAACATCGCCCACGAGCGGGGTCGAAACGGGTACTGGGCGATCGCGAGCCCGAGATGGGCGAGCGCCTTCCGGCGGTCCCCGTTCGAGTCGTAGTCCCGCCCGATGACGTGGTGGTGAAACGAGTGGATCCGCAGCCGGGTCGGGAGGTCGAGGTCGGCTGTTCGCTTCCGGACCTTCTCGAACACCGCTAGGTCCCCGCGGATCCGGCGGTCGAAGTCCTTCGAGATCCCCCCGGGCTGCTCGCGTTTCTCGACGAGCACCTCGTCGACGAAGTCCACCCGGTAGTACTCGGTGAGCCGGATCCACAGGTCGTAGTCCTGCCGGCTCGGCAGCGAGGGGTCGAAGCCGCCGACGCGCTCGAGACACGACCGGCGAACCGTCACCGTCGAGGTCGGGTGGACGCGGTCGCGCTCGAGTTCGGCGAGGTGGATCTCGCCGCGGGCGTCGGGGCGTCGCACCAGCTCGGAGCCGTCGGTGTCGTACTGGACGAACCCCGCGTAGACCAGCCCGAGGTCCTCGCCTCGCCCCTCGAAGACCGCGCGCTGGCGCTCGAGCTTCCGCGGGCGCCAGACGTCGTCGGCGTCGAGGAAGGCGACGAACTCGCCGTCGGTCGCCTCGATCCCGGTGTTGCGCGCCGCCGCCGCGCCCCTGTTTTCCTCGTGGACGAGCAGGCGGACCCAGTCGCCGTACTCGTCGACGATCGGCTCGAAGTCGGTTTCGGAGGCGTCGTCGACGACGACCGCCTCGAGCGGCCCGAACGTCTGGTCGCGGACGCTGTCGAGGGCCTCGACCAGAAGCTCGGGCTGGTCGTAGACGGGAACGACGACCGAGATTTCGGGATCGTCGGACGGGGTTCGGTGGGACATCTTCGGGGTCGCTCGTTACCGGTACCCCAGGTTCTTGAGTCGGCGCTGGCGCTCGGCCTCCTCGACGCCCATCGCCTCACCCACGGAGTTGCGACACTCCGGGAACGCGAGCGACTCGACGAACGCCGCGCCCTCGTCGCTGACCGATCCCCGCGTCTCGGCGGTGCCGTCGCGCCGGAGGAAACGCGACCCTCCGTCCTCGGTCAGCCGCTTGACCGTGTTCGAGACGGTGACGACGTGTCGGCCCGACGTCCGGCGCAGCGGCGCGGTGTGTTCGGGGGGGTCGAGCGCCGTCCCCTCGAGGACGTCGGCGACGGTCGCGAGCACGTCCCCGTGGCCGACGACGTGGTCGTAGCTCGCCCCGGCGTCCTCGCTGCCGGGATACTTGACCCACAGCGGCGTGTGCGCGACCTCGTCGTGGGGGTCGATATCCCAGTTGTGAAAGAGCAGCCCGTGCTCGCCGAACAGCTCGCCGTGGTCCGAGACGACGGCGACGAGCGCGTCGTCGTACCAGGGGCGCTCGCGCAGCCACCGAAGCAGTGACGCGAAGTGGCGATCGAAGTAGCGGACGTTGCCGTCGTACAGCTCGCGGGCGGTCGCCAGCTCGTCCTCGGTGAGCGCGTCCGCGTCGCCCGCGGCGATGCGCTCCTTGACGTCCTCGAGTTCCTCGAGGCTGGGGACGTCCGCGGGCGGGTCGACGGCCATCTCGGGGTGGTACGGCAGGTGGGGGTCCATGTAGTGACCCCAGACGAACGCCTCCGGCCCGCCCTCGAGGTGGTCCCGCAGGATCGTCGTCATTCCGTCTGCGGGCAGCGAGGAGATCGGCAGCGGCTCTCGCAGGTAGCGGTTGTAGATCGCCTTCGGGAGGCGGGCCTCGCGGATCGACTCGATCCGCTGGAGGCGCCGGGCGACGCGGTCGACCACCGAGATCCCGCCCTGCCCGTCGACCGAGGGGTGCTGTTCGAAGCGGTCGAACCCGCGCGTGTACCCCCGCTCCTCGTGGAGGTGACCGTTGTTCGCGTAGGCCGTCGACCGCCCGGGGATCCCCTCCGCGAGGGTCGTGGCCGAGTCGGGGATCCACCCGTTGCCCTCGGGGTGGACGCCGGCCACGATCCCGGGGAAGGCAAACGGCGTGGCGACCCCGTGGGAGTATGCGTTCTCGAACCGACAGAAGTCCTCGTTCAGGATCGGGAGCGACTCCCCCAGACACGCCTCGGTTGCGCGGTCGAACCGCAGCGAATCGACGCTGAGGAGGACGACGGGATGCATCTACCGTCTGTCTCTCGGTTCGGTCCTAATCGCTTTCGGTTCCGGCGGTGACGCCCCGCTGGGGCCCGCTCTCGAGGCGACGGCCTCAGTCGCGGTTCCGGCTCGCGCGGACGACGAGTTCGTCCTTGTCGGTCTCGAGTCGCTCCGCGACGTCGAAGCCCAGATCACGGAACCGCTCGAGCAGCGCCGGGAGCTCGCTCGGCTCGTGAACCTCGCAGTAGACCACCCGACACCGGTCGTTCGAGAGCGCCCCGGCGAGGCCGTCGATCGCGCTGGACTCGGCGCCCTCGACGTCGATCTTGACGACGGTCGGGGGCGGGGCCGCCCCTTCGTCGATCAGGGTATCCCCCCGGACGGCGGGCACCTCGAGGTCGCCCCGGTCGGCCGTGATCCGTCCCCGGCCGAACCCGGGGGAGTCGGCACCGGGGTCGTTCAGGTTGGTTCCGTCCTCCGTCTCGAACCCGACGGTTCCCGACTCGTCCGACAGGGCCACCTCGTGGATCGACGCGTCGATCCCGTTGCGGGCCGCGTTTCGCCGGAGCTCCGCGACGTTCGGGGGGTACGGTTCGAAGGCGACGACGCGGGAGCCGCGCGACGCAGCGAGGCAGGCGTAGAGACCGGTGTTCGCGCCGACGTCGTAGAAGACGTCGCCGGGCTCGAGATCGGCCAGCACGGCGGCGAGCTGGGCGCGCTCGCTGCGGTGGCGCCGCAGCGTTGCCGCGACGCTGTCGGCGTCCGCCGCGACGAACGCGGCACTCGCGTCGCCGACCGACAGCGTCGTTCGGCCGCGAGCCGCGGCGAGGCGGCTCCGGACCCAGATCGAGTACTGGCCGGCACACCACCGGAGGTGGCGCCCGACGCCGCCGAGGAACTCGCTCGGCCCCTCCTCGCGAAGCAACGCGACCCCGTCGCTGATGACGCTCATGGAACGCACTCGTGGCGGCACCGTTATATGCTCTCCGTCGGCCGGCGGCGCCTACTCGAGGTCCGGAATCGGGACGTCGTCCGGCAGGTTCCGTTCCACGGCGGCCCGGAACTCGCCCGAGAGTGCGAGCAGAGTGCCGAAGTAGACCGCCGCGCCGACCCCGACGAGGGGGACGACGGCGAGCAGCGAGTCGCCGAGGACGAGCCGTCCGGCGAGGACGACGACCGCCATCGCGGCCGCGGCGAGCCACTGGTTGAGCACCTCCCGGAACGGAACGACGACGTCGACGATCCGCCGGGCGTACCAGTACCCCAGTCCGAGGCCCAGCGCGGCCGAAACCGTCGTCGCGGTCGCGGCGCCGTACCAGCCGAACGCCGAGATCAACGCGACGTTCAGCGCCAGGTTGGCGCCGACGAAGACGGCGTTGATCCGAAACGTGAGGTCGGGTCGGTCGACCGCGTCGATCGTGTTGAGAAACTGCCCCTGGTAGCTGTAGATCAGGCGCGCGAACGTCAGTACGAGCAGGATGTAGTACCCCGTTCGAAACTCCGGACCGTAGATGCTCAACACGACGTCGCCGACGATCGCGCTGCCGACCAGCCCCGGAACGATGAACAGCCCGGAGAAGGTCAGGCTCGTCCGCAGCAGGCCGGTGATCTCCTCGTCGACGCCGTTCTCCGAGGAGATCCGACTCATCTCCGGGAACAGGGTCCGGCGGATCGAGGACCCGAAGATGGCGAACAGCGACGCCACGTTCCAGGCGATCTCGTAGACGGCGATGACGTCGTTGGCGACGAAGGCCGCGAGCACCACCGTGTCCATCGAGAGGAACGTCCGTCCCTGCACCGACGCGAGCCAGGAGAACTGCGCGTAGGACTTGAGCCGGCGGAACTCCTGCCGCGTCGGGACCGTCCGCGGAACGGACAGGAAGTAGCTGCCGACGGCGACGGCGACCAGCGCCCCGACCGCGTAGCCGGCGAAGGCGCCGGCGAGGCCGAATCCGGTCAGGACGAGCGCGACCTGGACGACGCTTCGGGTCGTCCACTCGATCGGCGAGAGCACGCTCGAGACGTGCACGAGGCGCTGGCCGTCGAGGACGTTCTGGACGAAATCGCCCGCGAGCCTGGCGCCCAACAGCCCGACGAGAACGAGCGTCGCGTCGACGCCCATGTAGGCGTTCAGGTGGGGCCGCGCCAGCAGGAGGACGACCGCGAGGAGGACGTACAGAACGGACTGGGCGAGCAGCCCGGAGACGACGTAGTTCCCCTCGGCGGCCTCGCTCACCCGCTTTTTGATCGCCTGCGAGAGCCCGACGTTGCCGGCGATCGTGAGCCAGGACAGCACCGCCAGCACGACGACGTAGGCGCCGTACCGGTCGGCTCCCAGCGTCCGCGTGAGCGCGATCGTGGCGAAAAAGCCCGCGAACGACATCGCGAGCTGGGAGAGGAAGTTCACTATCGAGGTGCGACCGTATCTCATTGGGCCATCACGTAACCGGCGTTGGTGGAGGGTTGCTTCTACCGCGGTATCAATACGGTGTTTCCTCGCGGGGCCGGGCGAACGAACAGAGCTAAATCCTCGCGACGGGAATCCGCACCGGACCGATGTCCCAGTACGACTGGAGCCTCGAGAACGTCAAGAAGGGGCTGAAACACCCCGGCCGGGCGCTCGACGAGGTCGCGCTCGATTACCTCTATCGGTTCCCCGCCGCGAGGCTCAACGGGCGGCGACCGATCGGGACGAACGTCTTCGACAGGGAGTGGGACGTGTTGATCCTGCTCGACACCTGTCGGGTCGACGCGCTCGAGGCCGTCGCCGACGAGTACGACTTCCTCGGCGCGATCGACAGCATCCGATCGGTCGGCGGGGGTTCCGCCGAGTGGATCGCCAGGACCTTCGACGAAGCGCACCGCCGGGAGATCGCCAACACGGCGTACCTCTCGGCGAACGGCCGCCTCCAGCAGGTGCTCGAGGACAGGCGCCACGAGGTCGACCCGGGGAAGCACCTGACCTACAGGGCGCTCCGGGCGATGCCGACGGTCGGGATCGACGCGCTGGGGAAGGCGGAGTACCTCTTCCGGTACGAACCCTGGGGGGTCGACGGCGAGCGCGGCCACGTCGACGGGATGACCCCGCCGCGGTACGTCACCGATCGCGCGATCTCGGTCTCCCGGACCGAGTCCTACGATCGGACGATCCTCCACTACTTCCAGCCCCACTCGCCGTGGGTTTCGAACGCCCTCGAGGACGATCGGGAGCTGTACGAGTACGAGGACGACTGGTGGGGATACCTGACGGAGACGGGCGACGTCGAGACGGTCTGGAACGCGTACCTCGACGACCTCCGGTACGTCCTCGACGACGTTGCACTCCTGCTCGAGAACCTCGACGCCGAGCGGGTCGTCATCTCCGCGGACCACGGCGAGGCCTTCGGCGAGTACGGCGTGCTGGGACACAAGATCGGCAGCCTCCACCCGAAGATCAGAAGGGTGCCGTGGGCGGAGACGACCGCCGAGGATCGCCACACCCACGAGCCGACGGTGAGCGAGCCCGACGACGCGCGGGTCGACTCCGAGGCACTGGAGGCCCAGCTCGAGGCGCTCGGCTACAAGGTCTGAGCGCCGACCGTCGCGCGGCGGTGTTCGGGTCCGTGCGGACGGCGGCGTCAGAACGGCACGCTCGCGCCGGTGAACGCGAGCAGGTAGACGACCGAGGCGACGAGCGTGAGCGCGATGACGAGGACCATGTACGCGAACACGCCGTCGGGGGTGTACATCGAGGGAAGCGTCATCGCTCGAGGCGTCAGTAGGGCGCCTCGGAAGTTAAAATGGGTGCCGGCGAGGACGCCTACTGCGAGCGGGCGGCGTCGCGTTCGATCGCGCGCGCGGCGTAGTACGTCGCGAACACGAGGAGGACCAGCGGCACGAGGGTGAGCGTGTGGGTGAGGACGACCGTGAGCGGGTCGAATCCCCAGGGGGACGACAGCTCGATGAGTACCGCGGAGTACGCGAGGATGAGAATCGGCGCCGCGTTGATCGAGATGTCGACCACCGTCTCTCGGGAGAGCCACTCCAGCATGGGTACGCGTTGGATCGGGAGCGTAATAAACGGTCGCGACGGCAGACGACGGCGTCGGCGGCTCCGCAACCGCGACGGCCGCGCGACGCCGCACCGAGGGTCGCGTCGATCGGGCGGTCCCCGGAACATGTTCCGAGTCCGCTCGGTTCGCGGTGCCGACGCGCCCGCTGCCGGACAAACGTTTATGGAGGGTCTCGCTGTAGCCCCTCGGTAGATGGGACGCGCACGTCGTGGGGCTATTGTCGCTGCAGTGTTGATACCGGCCGTGCTAGCGACGGTTCCGGCAACTGCACTCGCCAGTTCGGCGACGGACCAGCTCATCAGCAGACTCAACCGACAGCTGCTCTACATCGCCGTTCCGATCGCGGTGCTCGTCGAAGCGATCCTGATCTACACGATCTGGCGGTTCCGCGACAACGACGACCCGAAACCGACCCGAGAGAACCGACAGCTCGAGATCACGTGGACGGTCGCGACCGCGCTCGTCCTGCTGTTCGTCGGGACGGCCTCGTTTCACGTGCTGGCCGACCCGGCCGTCTCGACGATCAGCGACTCTCCCCACGGCGAGCCCGAACCGGGCGAGGTGCCCGAGGACGCCGTCGAGGTGAACGTGACGGCCGAGCAGTGGGCGTTCACGGCCGACTACCCGAACGAGGGCGTGACGACGAACGAAACGATAGTCCTTCCGGCGAATCGAACCGTGTACATGTACGTCACATCGGAGGACGTGATACACTCCGTCCACGTGCCCGATCTGGGGCTGAAACAGGACGCCGTCCCGGGCGAGGCGAACCTGGTCCGGACCGAGCTCTCGGAGACGGGAGAGTACCGACTGTACTGCGCCGAGCTGTGTGGCACGGGGCACCCGGAGATGCTCTCGTCGATCCGGGTCGTCGACGAGTCGGAGTACGACGCGTGGCTTGACGACCAGCGATCGGGATCCGACGGCTCGGCCTCGAACGAATCGACGGCCTCGAACGAATCATGAAGCGGGGACCGAGCGCGATCGCCGGCGGCGTCGCCGGAACCGGGGCCATGTCGCTGCTGCTCATGCTGCTGGAGGCCCAGACCCGGTCGGTGATGGAACTGTTCGCCGTCATCGCCCGGTTCATCGGAACGCCCGGCGACACGACGATCGGATTCGCGCTGTTCGTCGCCGCCGGCGTGCTCGCCTGGCCGCTGCTGTTTCTCGCGCTCGAGCCGTACCTCCCTCTCGGTCCGGATCCGGCGGCCCGCGGGGTCGTCTTCGGAACGATCCTGTGGATCCCGTTCGTGATCACCGGTCGCGGAAACATCGGCGGTCCCCTGCTGGTCTTCTTCGGCGTGTACACGCTGTTCGCCCACTGGATATACGGGTTCACCATGGGAGCGGTGTACGCACGGCTGCTCGAGGAAACGTGAGCAACGACACCCGGATTCGACACATGATACGAAACGACACGCGGACGACGGACGGGTCGGTCGCTCGACGGCTCGGGGCGGTCGCCGACCCCGAATCGCGCGGGGGGGAACGATGATCGGACCGGTTCCCGGAGTCGCGGTAGCCCTGGGAGCTTTGCTCGTGCTCGCGGCGTACTACCGATTCCGAGCCGATTCGCCGCCGACGTCGTACGCCGACGGGGGTATCGTCACGCCGAAGATCGGACTGACCACCACCGAGAAGCCGTCCGGCCTCCTCCGGTGGCTGACGACCGTCGACCACAAGGACATCGGACTGCTGTATATCCTCTTCGGGACGGCGGCTGCACTGTGGGGCGCGACCGACGGGATGATGATGCGCACCGAACTCCTGGTCGCGGACACCACCGTCTGGAACGTGGAGACGTACAACGCGGTGTTTACCACCCACGGGCTCACGATGCTGTTTTTCTTCGTGACGCCGGTGTTCACCGGAATCGCCAACTACATGCTGCCGCTGTTACTGGACGCCGACGACCTGTCGTTCCCGCGGATCAACGCCATCGCGTTCTGGTTGCTCCCGCCGTCACTGCTGATGGTTCGGGGCGGGCTGATCACGGACGTCGTCGGGACCGTCGTCGGGCTACTACCGCTCGAGATTGCCGCGCTAACCGCCCTCGAGCCGGTCGCTATGGGGTGGACGATGTACACGCCGCTGTCGGTGGAGATGACGAACCCGCAGATCGACGTGACGCTGCTGGGACTTCACCTGAGCGGCATCGCCACGACCATGGCTGCCATCAATTTCATCGTCACGATCTTCACGGAGCGTCCCGACGATCTGGGCTGGGATGAACTGGACATCTTCTCGTGGAACATGCTCGTCACGAGCGGGATCATCCTGCTGGCGTTCCCGCTGCTGGGGAGCACGATCATCCTGCTCCTGCTCGATCGGAACTTCGGGACGGCGTTTTTCGCGATCGAGGGCGGCGGACCGATGCTCTGGCAACACCTGTTCTGGTTCTTCGGGCACCCCGAGGTCTACATCCTCGTTCTCCCGGCGTTCGGGCTGATCAGCTTCATGCTGCCGAAGTTCTGCGGACGGCGCCTGTTCGGGTTCCGGTTTATCGTCTACTCGACGATCGCGATCGGCGTCATGTCCTTCGGCGTCTGGGCCCACCACATGTTCGCCACCGGGATGGATCCCCGGCTGCGCGCGAGTTTCATGGCCGTCTCGCTGGCGATCGCGATCCCCAGCGCGATCAAGGAGTTCAACTGGATCGCCACGATGTGGAACGGACGGCTCCGGCTCACCGCCCCGCTGATCTGTGTCATCGGCGCCATGAGCACGTTCGTGGTCGGCGGCATCACCGGGGTCTTCCTCGCCGCGGTTCCGGTCGACCTCGTGCTCCACGACACGCACTACGTCGTCGGCCACTTCCACCTCATCGTCGTCGGCATCATCCCCCTGGCGATGTTCGCCGCGAGCTACTACTGGTTCCCGATCATCACGGGGCGGATGTACAACCGCCGGCTCGCCAGGGTGCAGGCGACGCTGTTGGTCGTCGGCGCGTTCGTCACGTTCGTGCCGCTGCTCGTCCTCGGCTACCTAGGCATGCCGCGGCGGTACGGCGTCTACCCCGCGGAGTTCGTTCCGCTCAACCAGGTCGCCTCCATCGGCGCCTTTATCCTCGGCGTGAGCCTCGTGCTCTGGCTCGTGAACATGATCCAGTCGGCCCGTGTCGGCACGATCGTCGACGACGCCGACGTCTGGAACCTCAAGGAGACCGACCAGTTCACCCGGGAGTGGCAGTGGTTCGAGAAGCGTCTCGCCGAACGCCGGAACGAGCGACCCGATCCGGACGAGGAACCGTAGTCGAGGCCCCGTTACTCGCCCCGACCACGTCCACCTGTTCATCACGGGCGACCCGACGCTCACCCCAAACGGGTCAAGGGCTACTCCTCACGTGACCTCCGAGACGAGTTCGATTTCGGCTTGCCGTCGCTGTGGACGCGCTCGGACTTCGTCTCAAGTGCGGGCGACGTCTCCAGTGAAGTCCTCGAGGAGTACATCGACGCCCAAGCAGATGAGTAGGTATGCAACGGAACGTCTCGACCACGGGGCGGGTCAAACTCCACTCGCTGATCAACAGGAAAGCCGACCTGCTCGTCCGTGAATACGAGGCGTTCCAGCAGTTTCGAGGCGGAGCCCCCGGCCTCAAGGAGCGAGGGCTTCCGACCAGTCGGAAGCGCGAAGCGAGTAGGCCGGGGAGGAAGCCGACACTTCACGACACAAATCACGGGACGGTAGCCGCCCGACTCCCGGGCGATTATGTACCGTCAATATAATATCTGAACTATGGAGGTCAGACGCACCGTACCGGTCAAACTCGTCGTTCCCGACGAGTATCACGATGACCTCCACGAAACCGCCGAGCAATTTCTCTACTGCGCGAACGAGGCCAGTAACTACTGCTGGGACAACACCAACTACGAAGACTGCGTAACCTCGAACGCGAAGGCCAGAGATGCATTGTACGATCGTCTCCGCGAGGAAACAGACCTCACAGCAAACCTCGTCCAAGAAGCCATCCGGCGTGCCGTCCACGCCGTCGACAGCGGCGTTGATCGCTGGAAAAAGGGCAAACGGACGAACAAACCGGAGTTCTCCTCGTGGAGTATGGTATACGACAAGCGCAGTGCCACGTTCTACCGAAACAAAATCTCACTCTCGACAGTGAACGGACGAGTCGAGTGTGACTTTGAGTTGCCAGCAGACAGTCCATCTCCGTACGAGGAGTACGTCCTTTCGGAAGACTACGAGTTTCGGACGAGTACACTCCAGTACGACCAAGCCACCGGCGAGTTCTCCTTCCACGTCAAAACGCGGAAGGTAGACGAGGATGGTGACGCTGTTGAAATCGAGGGGTCGGACGATACCGAGCACCAGACAGTCCTCGGTATCGACCTCGGTGTGAACAGTCTCGCCGTCGCCAGCACGGGCACGTTCTGGAGCGGTGACGAGTACGACCACTGGATTCGAGAGTTCGAGAAACGTCGGGCAGAGATGCAAGAGCGGGGCACACAAGCCGCTCACAACGCCTTGCTTCGACTTGGAAAGCGTGAGCGGGCGTGGCGAAAACAGTACATCCACACGGTCGTCAACGAGATCGTTGACGAAGCAGTTGACCATGACTGCGATGTAATCGTGTTTGAGGAGTTGACGGATGTTCGGGAACGATTGCCATGTGATGACTGGCATCATATCTGGACGTTCCGCCGTCTCGTCGAATATGTTGAGTACAAGGCACCAGACCGGGGTGTAGCGGTTGAACAGGTTGAACCAGATCATACGAGCCAGCGGTGTTCGCACCCGCCTGTGGCTTTACCCACGAAGACAACCGTGACGGCGATCAGTTCCAGTGTTTAAAGTGTGGGTATGAAATCAACGCGGACTACAACGGCGCGAAAAACGTCGGACTGCGGTACATGCGGAAGCGACAGCATAGACTGCGTTCCTCGCCCACGTCGGGGGGCGCAGACGCACCAGTAGACGTGCGTGTTAATGGTGGGATGTTGAACGGCGACGGCTATCGGCCAACCGCTGATAGTTGATCGCCGGGAGTCCACATCAAAGCCCCACCCTCAACGAGCGAGCCGCGTGTGCAGTGAGTGAAGTAGGGGGGGGTAGTTTACACCGCGTGCTGGGGGATGTAGGCGAACCGCTGCATGACCTGACCGAGGACGTATCCGTACACCCAGTGGGCGGCAAGCGACAGGCCGAGGAAGATCGCGCCCGCGTACTCGCCCGGCCAGAACGCGAGGACGAACCCGGTCCACATGATCGTCGCGAACGTGATCCCTCGAGCGGCACGGGGCTCCCGTGGCGGGAGGAACGCCCCGGCCACGACGAACAGTAACGGCAGGCCGACGATCCCGCCGGCCGCGAAGACCACGACGCCGAGCAGGACACTCGGCTCGAGCCCGAGCACCCGACCCAGCGCCGCGAGATCGACGAGGGGCTCGGCTCTGAACAGGCGGAGAAACGCCGGGAGGGCGAAGAGGATCGGCCCCATCGCGAGGAGCCCGGCGGCGCCGCCGGCGAACGCCGTGAGCACGACCCGGAGCGTGATGTCGATTTCGGCGTCGATATCGGCGTCCCGATCGAAGGGGGCCGGCGGTTCTGCCTCCGTCGTCGGTCCGTCACCCTGACTCATCGTCCGGGAGTACGGGAGTCCGGGTAATAACTGTCGGGCCGTCGTCGGCACCGCGGGTGGGTGGGGCAGGCCGCCGAACGGCCGATCCTTTTTGGGGGCGCGACGAGGGGGGGGAGGTATGCCACGACAGGTGGCGCCCGGACTGCTCCTGGCCGCGGCCGCCGCCGGCGTCTTCGTCAGCGGCCTCGCCGTCGCCGCGTTCTAGACGCCCCCGCGGTCACCGCTCCGGTCCGCCCGCGACGACCGGGCCGACGGCGCCCGCGCGCCGCCCCGCGGCCCCCGGCCCCCCA
>NZ_JAAVUO010000037.1:0-28073 GCF_012163165.1 Natronococcus sp. JC468 | reverse complement strand
CGGTGGCGGCGACCGACGCGGCCCCGTTCGACCGCACGATCGGCCCCGACAACGGCGAGCGCTTCGCCTACGGCGACCTCGAGGGGATGAGCGAAGCGATCGAGTCGTGTCTGGCGGGCTCGCGGGAGACGCGGGCGGCGGTCGAACGCTACGACGTCGAGCGCACGCTGTCACACCTCGAGTCGCTCTACCGGGGCGCGCGGTCGTCGGCGGAGGTTCCGACGGCGAGCGACGACGAGTGGGGCTTCGGCAGCGAACCCCGGGAGTTCGGCGACTGACCGCTCGACGGAGCGAAACGCGGTCCCTGGGACGCAGTCGACCGCGACGAGGAGCCGCGGTACCGCGGGTTACGACGAGCGGTTCGTCGTCAGTACCGGCACCGGAGCCGTGCGAACGACCCGTTCAGAGATGCTCCCGAGGAACCGTTCGTCGAGTCCCGTTCGGCCGTGCGTTCCCATGACGATCAGATCGTTCCCACTGTCCTCGGCGTAGGCGGTGATCTCCCGCGGGACAGAGCCCGACTCGACGGCGGTCGTGACGTCGTCGACGCCCTCGTCGTTCGCCGTCGACTCGGCGTCCTCGAGGACGTCCCGCGCTCGGCTCTCGCGTTCGGCGTCGCCGGTGAGCGAGCCCAGCAGTTGGTCGTCGAGAACCGAGAGGAGGGAGAGCCCGGCGCCGCCGCGCTCGGCGACGGCCGCGCCCAGTCGCAACGCGGCAGTCGCGTGGTCGCTCCCGTCGACGGGAACGAGGATCGACTCGTAGGGGTACGTCGGGGGATCGTCGGTGGCGCGAACCGTCAGTACCGGCATCGACGCCGCGTTGAGCACGCGTTCCGCGACGCTGCCGACGACCTGACGCTCGAGGCCGTCCCGACCGTGGGTGCCCATCGCGACGAGGTCGATGTCCTTCCGCTCGGCGTAGTCGACGATCGCGTCGTGGGGCGCCCCCTGCACGACGTCGGTGGTCGCGGGAACGTCGCGGGCCGCCGCCCGCTCGCGAGCGCTCGAGACGATCTCGTCGCCCTCGCGCTCGAGGACGTCGACGACGTCGGTGCCGACGCGGGTCTGGCTGGGTTCGTTCGTGTCCGCGACGTAGAGCAGCGTCACGGTCGCGTTGTGATCGGCGGCGATCTCGAGGGCGTGCTCGAGCGCCGCGGTTGCGGGATCGCTTCCGTCGACGGGAACGAGGATACGGTCGAACATAGCTGGTTCCGACTACGTCCTCGCCCGGTTTACGAATTCGCGTGGCGAAAGCCGGCGCGGGCGGTCACTCGAGGTAGCCGAGTTCGCGCAACCGCTCGCGGGTTTCCTCGTCGGCGTCGTCCAGCGCGTCGACGTCGTCGGTCGTCTCGGCCGGATCGTCCCACGCGCCGCCGACGGCCTCCTCGAAGCGGACGAGCGCCCGCTCGGTCCCGGCGACGGCGTCGTCGTCGGGATCCACCGGAGACTCCTCAAGCGGGTCCTCGTCGAGTCGGTAGGCCTCGTCCGGGATTCGGTCCGCGCGGACGTACTTCGCGTCGGTGCCCCGGGCCGCGCGCAGTCGCGAGTAGGCCCTGTGATCGTCGGGGAGGTCGATGCCGGCCTCGTCGGCCTTCTCCTCGAGGTGGTGGAGTTCGATCACCGGCTGGGCGTACTCGACGAACGCGTAGTCCTCGCCCTCTGGGAGCGCTCGCTGGCCGGGATCCGGGTCGGCGACCCCGTCGAAGGCCCGGTACTCGTCCGAGAGCAGCGATCGCGTCGGATCGAAGTCGGTCGCACCGCCCTCGCCGACGGCGTCGGGGTCGACGTCGAGGGCCTCGAGGACCGTGTGATAGCAATCGAGCAGTTCGACGAGGTCGTCGCGTCGGTCCGCCTCGAGGGCGGGGTGTTTGACGAGCAGCGGGACGTTGATCAGCTGCTCGTAGAGCGCGAACTCGTGGCCGTAGAGGTCGTGCTCGCCGTGGAGTTCGCCGTGGTCCGCGCAGACGACGACCGTCGTCTCCTCCCACCGACCGGTCTCGCGAAGCCAGTCGAACAGCCGTCCGAGTTCGGCGTCCATGTGGGCGATCTCGGCGTCGTAGAGCCCGCGGATGGCCTCCCACTCCTCGTCGTTGATGTCGCGGGCGCCCGAGTTGTACTCCTTGGAGTTCTGACAGACTTCGTCGGGGTCGACGCCGGGGGCGAACTCCTCGCGGTACTTCGCTGGCGGGTAGTACGGCAGGTGGGCGTCCATCAGGTTGACGAACGCGAACCAGCCCTCCTCGCCGTCGCTGTCCTCGACGAACGACTTCGTCCGGTCGATCACCGAGGGCGTCTTCGAGTCGGCCCCCTCGCCGCTGGCGAGTTTCGAGTGGGCCTTCGCGCCGAGGTGGACGAGCGTCGACGCCAGGTCGCGGAGGTAGTCGTTGTCGTTGATCGCCTGCCACGCGCTGGCCAGTGGCCCCGAGAGGACGTCCCCGGGCAGCACCTCGAAGAACGAGTCCTGCTCGGCGAACCCGTCTGTGAGGCCGGTGTAGGGCGTGATCCAGGCGTTCGAGGAGTAACACGCCGTGTCGTACCCCGCGGCCGACAGCGCCGACGCGAGGGTGGTCTCGTCCTCGAGGTACGGACTTCCCTGGTCGGCCCCGTGCTGGCTCGGATACAGGCCGGTGAACAGCGAGGCGTGGACGGGCAACGTCCACGGCGCGGGCGCCACCGCCGACTCGAAGACGGTCGCCTCCTCGGCGAACCGCGAGAGCTCGGGGGTCGTCCCCCCGTCGTAGCCGTACGGACCGAGCCGATCCTTCCGGACCGTATCCAGCACGACGAAGAGCACGTTCGACTGCTGTGTCCCGTTCATTACGAGTGACGAGTGAGTCCACTCAGATAAAACGCGCCTTCCTCGTTCGGCGGCGTCGTCCGCGACGCGTCGGGCGCGAGTCCCACGGGCGGGTCGACGAGTCTGAGCGGAGCCGAAACGATCGAGTCCGTCGCTCCGAACGCGCGCTCGAGCGACGAATAGCTACTTTTTTAATCGACACCGCCGACTCGTGAGGTATGGCAACTCGTGACTCCCGTAGTGTCGACGACGCCCCCGTCGAACTTCCGCCCGCGATTCCGCTCGACGTGTCGCAGCCGACGCGGCTGAGCTGGGCGCTGGGATCGCGCACCCTCGAGGACGAGGAAACGAGGCTTCGGAGCCGCTGGGAGGACACCGAAACGCCGTGGCGACTGTCGATCTTCCGCGCGACGGACGCGACCGTCATCATCAAGGTGTGCACGCCAGTCGGGAGAGAGCGGTTCTACGGCGCCGCAGAGGCCGATCTCGAGAGCGCCGTTTCGGCCCTCGAGGCGGCGCCGACCTGGCGACGAGCCGAGTGAGACGCGGCGGAGGGGTCGGCGACGCCGAATCCCGTCGACGCATCGTCGCCGAGTAGGGAGCCGACCCGTCGAACTCGAGGAGTCGCCACGCCGGACCGGTAGGACTCACCGCGGTCGAGCCCTCCACGGGCGGCTGAAGATGCCGGGCGGAACGTGATACGACGGCGACCCAATAGCGGTAGTTATGGGTACGCTCGAGGGAAAATCGGCCCTGGTTACCGGCGCGTCGCGGGGTATCGGTCGCGGGATCGCGGAGGCGTTCGGTCGCGAGGGCGCCGCGGTCGCGGTCAACTACCGCTCGAACGAGGACGGCGCCGCGGAGACGGTCGAGGCGATCGAGAGCGAGGGCGGCACCGCGGTCTCGGTCCAGGCCGACGTGAGCGACGAGGACTCGGTCCGACGACTCGTCGAAACGGTCGAGGAGGAGTTCGACGGGATCGACGTCCTCGTCAACAACGCCGGCGTGCTCGAGCCGTCGACGCTCGACGAGATGGACGTCGAGACGTGGGACCGAACCGTCTCGGTCGACCTGCGGGGTACCTTTCTGGTCACCCGGTTCGCCATCGAGGGGATGCTCGAGCGCGGCGACGGCCGCGTGATCAACGTCGCGTCGCAGCTGGGGATCAAGGGCGCCCCGGAACTCACCCACTACTCGGCCGCGAAGGGCGGCGTGATCTCCTTTACGCGTGCGCTCGCCAGGGAGGTCGCACCCGACGTGCGGGTCAACGCCATCGCCCCGGGCCCGATCGAGACGGACATGCTCGAGGACACGACCGAGGAGTGGCGCGAGAACAAGGAAGCGGAAGTGCCCCTCGGTCGGATGGGAACCGTTGACGACGTCGCGCCGACGGCGGTTTTGCTCGCCGGGGACGGCGGCGACTACTACACAGGCCAGACGCTCAGCCCCGACGGCGGCGACGCGATGCACTGAGAGTCCGAACGACGCTACGCGTCGAGCCGCCGCTTCCACTCGTCGGCGGGCATCGATTCCCCGGTTACGCCGTCTGTCCCCTGGGCGAGCAGGCGCGTCGCGGCGTCGTCCATGACGTCGGGCTCGAGGATCTCCGATCGTTCGTCGTCCGAGAGGTGGTCCCAGAACGTCGTCGCGACCCGGCCGCCGGGATCGACGGCGTTGACGGTGATCCCGTACTCCGCGAGTTCCTCGGCCTGGGTCCGGGTCATCCCCTCGAGGGCCCACTTCGAGGCGACGTAGGGGCCCCAGGTCGCAGATCCCCGACGACCCAGCCCCGACGAGACGTTGAGGACGTTGCCCCCGCCCGACTCGATCATGGCGGGGACAGCGTACTTCGAGAACAGGAAGACTCCGGTGACGTTCACGTCCAGGATCTGCCGGAAGTCCTCGGTCGCGACCTCGTGGAGGACGCTCCGTTCGTCGTGCAGGGTGAGCAGCCCGATGGCGGCGTTGTTCACGAGCCCGGTCAGTTCGCCGTACTCCTCGAGGGTCGCGTCGACGACCCCGTGTACCGCGGCCTCGTCGGTGACGTCGGCGTGCGCGACGAGCGTCTCGCCGTCGATGCCGTCGGCGACGTCCTCCAGGTCGGATCGACTGCGGGCGGTCAACGCGACGTTCGCGCCCTCCTCGGCGAACCGGGTCGCCATCGACGCGCCGAGGCCGCGGCTCGCTCCGGTCACGATCACCGTCTCCCCGTCGAGTAGGCTCATGGACGGAACTACCGCGAAGCGAGGGAAGGGGGTGGCGCTTCGACCGCGTCAGGAGCGCCGTTCGGTCGCGATCGCGGCGCCCTCGACCAGCGCCTCGAGTTTCGCCCACGCGATCTCGGGGTCGACCATCCCGATGTCGGCCTGCGTGTCGAAACCGCAGTCGGGGGCGGCAACAAGCGGCGTCGAGTCGTCGACGGCCTCGGCGACCCGTTCCAGCCGATCCGCGATCGTCTCTGGGTGGTCGATGATGTTCGTCTTGACGTCGACGACGCCGGGGATCAGCGTCCAGCCGTCCGGCAGCGGCTGCTCGGCGAACGCGCGGTACTCGTGTTGGTGGCGGGGGTTGGCTTGTTCGACGCTCAGCCCCGAGATGTCGGCCTCGTAGATCTCCGGGAGCATCTCGACGAGGTCCGTATCGAGGTGGTGGGGACCCTCGTAGCTCCCCCAGCAGGTGTGGAGCCGGATCTGCTCGGCGGGGACGTTCGACAGCGCCTCGTTGAGCGCCTCGACGTGGAGACGGGTCACGTCTTTGACCTCCTCGAGGGGCGCGTCGGCGAAGGCCGCCGTGTGGCCGGCCGTGAGGAGTTCGGGCGCGTCGATCTGGATCGTCGCGCCGGTGTCGGCGACGAGCTCGTACTCCTCGGCCATCGCCTCGGCGGCGGCGAAGAGGAACTCGTCGTAGTCGTCGTAGTAGTCGTCGGCGTGCGTGGCCGTAACGATGCTCGGCGAGGCCGCGGTCACGAACGTCTCCTCGATGTCGGCGTCGACGGCCTCGAGCGCCGCCTCGAACGCCGCGAGCTCGGCCTCGGCTTCCTCGTGGCCGGTGTACTCGACGGGACCGGTAACGACGGGGTGCATCGAGAGGTCGATGACGTCCGTCTTGAACGTCTCCTCGGCGTAGTCGGGGAACTCCTGGAGGTCCGCCCACAGCTCCTGCTCGCGTTTGCCCTCGATCCCGCTGAGGCGGTCCGCGACGTACCAGTTGAACGAGACCCGGGACTGCTCGCCGTTGTTGATGCTATCGAGTCCGACCTCGGCCTGTCGCTCGACGACGCCCCGCGTGGCCTCGTCGACGGTCGCGTCCCACTCCTCCTCGTCGACGTCCTCGCCCTCCTGGCGCGCCGTCAGTAGCTCGAGCAGCGCGGGCGGTCGCGGGAGGCTCCCGATATGTGTCGTCCGGATTCGGTCGTTGGTTCCTGTCATCGTGTACTTGCCTGAGTAATATATTCAGGCCGTATTATAACCCATGGTATTCGAGCGCCGGCCTCGAGTGCGACCCCTCCGTGCGGGCGAGGGCTGTGGCCGACGGACCGGAGGTCCGAGAGACGGGCCGAACGAAGGCCCACCGAGTGGGACCACGACCGATCGATCCTGAAGGGTGTTCTAGGCGATATAGCCAACGCGTTCGAGCTAGAGATCTCCCCCTCAGTATACAGATCCTGAGTGCGATTAGCGGGAGCGATTATATACCAGCGCCCGCGTCGAACGAACGATGACCGACGCCGAAGCGGACCGCCCGATCGAGGACGCCGACGAGTCGACCGAAACCGCGCTGGCCGACGAGACCGAACGCGTGCAGTACGTCTCGCCGTCCGCCTCGGGAATCGACAGGCACTACTAGGCCCGAGCGAACCAAGTAGCTCCGCTCGAGACACGGGTACATGCCACGCGTTCGCGTACTGAGCACGGGCGGCACGATCGCATCGACCGACGGGGCGGACGGGGCGACCCCCTCGAGGGACGGCGACGACCTCATCGCCGCGGTCCCCGAACTTGAGGACATCGCGAGCGTCGACGTCGAGTCCGTCTGCGACGAGCTCAGCTTCCACCTCTCCGTTTCGGACGTCGCCGCGCTGGTCGAGGCGATCGAGCGAGCCGACGACGAAGGCGTCGACGGCGTCGTCGTGACCCACGGCACCGACACGATGGAGGAGACGTCCTACTACGTCGACATGGTGACGGACGCCGACGTCCCGGTAGTCTTCACCGGAGCGCAGCGACCCGCCGACAGGGCGGGGGCCGACGGCCCGGCGAACCTGCTGCAGGCGGTTCGGACCGCGGCCGACGACCGCTTCGAGACGGGCGCGTACGTCGCGTTCGGCAACCTCGTCCACGCCGCCAGGTGGGTGACGAAGGCGCGGGCGGGACGGCCGGAGGCGTACGCCTCGCCCGACGCGGGACCGGTGGCAGAGCTCACGGCCGACGGGCTCTCGCTGCGGCGCGAGCCGGGCAGCGAGTCGGTTTCTCTCCCTGCGAGCGAGCTAACCGCCCGGGTCGAGATGTTGCCCAGCGGGCTCGACGTCGACGCCCGCCAGCTCGAGCGCGCCCTCGAGGACGGCGTCGACGGGCTCGTGCTGGCGGCCAGCGGCATCGGGAACACGACGCCCGCGCTCGGCGACGGCGTCGCGGAGGCGATCGAGGCGGGCGTGCCGGTCGTCGTCGCGACGCGGTGTTTCGACGGCGCAGTCGGCGCCCGGTACGGCGGACCCGGCGGGAGCCGTACCGTCCGCGAACACGGGGCGATCCCGGCGGGCGATCTGCCGCCCTGGAAGGCTCGCATCAAGCTCGGTCTGGCGCTCTCGGCGTTCGACGGGCTCGAGGACGTCCGGGCGGCCTTCGAGGCCCAGCGCGGCGTCCCGACCGCGGAGTAGCGCAGACCCGGCGCGCCGATCGTACCCGCGCCCTCGAGGACGCGGCCCGAGCGAGCGCTCGGCGCCGTGTGACGTATCGGCTCGCCGATCGGATCGGGGAAAGGGTTTCGGCCCCGCGACGCGGATGGTACTCCGGAGAGTACAGTGAGCCGAAACGATCGGGATCGATCGGTCGACGTCATCGACGGCGGGCTGGTGTGGCCGCTGGTGGTCCTCTCGGCACCGATCGTCCTCACCAACCTGCTGATGGTGGGGTACAACCTCGCCGACACCTTCTGGGTCGGTCGGCTCGGGCAGGCCGGCGTCTCCGCGCTGTCGTTCTCCTGGGCGATCATCTTCCTGGTGATCAGCTTCGGGATCGGCTTCAACGTCGCGGGAACCGTCCTCGTCGCCCAGAACAAGGGCGCCGGCAACCTCGAGCGGATCGCTCGAGTCGCCGGACAAACGATCTCGGTCATCCTCGGGCTCTCCGCGCTCGTCGCCGTCGTCGGGTTCGTCCTCGCGCCGGCGATGCTCCGGTTCGTCGGCGCCGAGCCCGGGACTCTCGAGTACGAGTACGCCCTGGCGTACACCCGGACCGAGTTCGCCGGGATGCCCTTCATCTTCGCCTTCTTCGTCTTCCAGTCGCTGCTGCAGGGGTGGGGCGACACGCGGACGCCGCTGTACCTCATGAGCGTCAGCGTCGCGCTCAACGTCGTCATCGACCCGTTTTTCATCCTCGGCTTCCAGGACAACGTCGCCTTCGCGTGGCTGGGCCTCGAGGGCCTCGAGGCCCGGCTGTTCGCGCTCACGGGATTCGACGGCTGGGCGGTCCAGGGGGCGGCGTTCGCGACGATCCTCTCGCGGGGGCTCGCCGCGGCGGTCGGGATCTGGCTGTTGCTCTCGGGGCGGGTCGGGATCGAGCTCTCGACGGACGACTTCCGGCCCGAGCGAGAGACGGTGCGAGAGCTCGTCGCGATCGGCGCGCCCGCCAGCGTCGAGGTGAGCACCAAGGCGTTCAGCGTGACGATTCTGACCGCGCTGGTCGCGCTCGCGGGCCCGACGGCGGTCGCCGGCTACGGGATCGGCACCCGGGTCACGTCGATGGTCGTGTTACCGGCGCTCGGCCTCGCCCGGGGCGTCGAGACGGTCGTCGGACAGAACCTCGGTGCCGGACAGATCGGTCGCGCCGAGCGCGGCGTCTACGTCGCGACGGGACTC
This sequence comes from Natronococcus sp. JC468, assembly GCF_012163165.1. Classification (NCBI taxonomy): domain Archaea; kingdom Methanobacteriati; phylum Methanobacteriota; class Halobacteria; order Halobacteriales; family Natrialbaceae; genus Natronococcus; species Natronococcus sp. JC468. Next base: position 19,201 of record NZ_JAAVUO010000037.1, on the reverse strand, counting down.
GTCGCCGGCGGCTTCTTGCTTTTCAGCGGCGTCGTCTACGCCCTCGCCGAACCGATCGTCGGCGTCTTCGTCGCGGGGTCGGGATCGGCCGCGGTGACGGCTGTCGGCGCCGAGTACCTCCGCATCGTCTCGCTCTCGTACGTCTTCCTGGGCGCGTTCTACGTCGTTCAGGGCGCGTTCCGTGGCAGCGGCAGTACCCGGACCGCGATGGGGTTCGCGATCGTCGGCTTCATCGTTCTCCGACCGCTGCTGGCCTACGGGCTCGCCGAACCGCTCGGGCTGGGAGCGACCGGGGTCTTCGTCGGCGACGCGCTGACGAACGCGCTCATCGTCGTCCTGGCCGGAGCGTACCTCCTCCGAGGGACCTGGACCGAAAGCGTCGTCGAGCCGGACGCAGACCGCGAAGCCGAGGCGACGGCCGACGACCCATCCCCCGCGGCGACCGGTCCCGTCGAGGATCACGACTGAGCGGCCCGGCGTCGGGGAGTCGGACGGGTCGAACCAACCCGGCACGTGAAAGCGTCACCGGTTAGTTCCTCCCCGAACAGTCGAATATATGTCGTTTGTCGCAGCAGTAAGAAAGTACTTCTCCGGCCGTGACGATGCGATCTTCGAGTGCCGAAACTGCGGAACGGTACTCGAGGGAGCCGAGTGGACCTGCCCGTCCTGTGGCTCGATCGAGGTCGCGGAGTACGACCGCCTCGAGTACGACGCGCGCTGAATCCGTCTAACACTCCTGCCGGGACGTCCCTCTCGGCTGCCGGACGCCGAACGCTCGACGCGTCTCGCAGACGGCGAACGTTCGGGATACGAGCTATGTCTCCTCCGGCATCGGCGCTCGGATCCGTCCGACGTCGACGACGACCGTGTTGGTCGTGCCGTCGGTAGCGACGACGGCGCCGACGACGACGAGGTCCGAGACCGGGGTCGGGCCGACCACGAGCGGATCCCCCTCCTCGAGTTCGCGAACCGACTGCTGGAAGTGGATCTGGGCTCGGCAGAGGTCGGGGTGGTGGACGTTCGTGAAATCGATCTCGTCGACCGTCGCGTCGACGCGGTCGTAGTCGCGGGCGAGGGTGACGGTCTCGGCGTCGTCCAGCCGCCGTCGCTCGAGTATGCGGTAGGCGGTGTCGGTCGGTTCGTACCCGCCCTCGGGTCCGGCGACGCTGTCGACCAGGCCGACAGCGGACAGCGTCTGCATCTGGTTGCGGATCGTTCCGGAGTTCCGTCCGGTTTCCTCGGCGATGACCCGTGCACTGACGGTCGAGTCGGTCGATTGATACTCGTTGACCAGCGCGGTGAGCGTCGTTCGCTGGCTGTTCGTCAGATCGATCTGGTCCATACCGGAACGAACGGCGGTTTATATATACGGGTTGCGGTTGTCAGCTTCCGAATCAGTTTCCCATCGACCGTCGAGGGGGCGTCCGTTCGAGACACGCTCGAGCGGACGCTCAGACGTTTCGCCGCTGTGGGACGTCGGGGGTTCCGTACGTGAGCGCGTAGGCGAGCGCCGCCGCGACGAGCAACAGCGGCAGTGCGTACAGAACCAGCGTGAACGGGTCGGGGGGCGAGACGACCGCCGCGATCGTCACCGCGATCATCGCGAGCAGTAGCATCGCAGATAGAAACTTCGAGAAGGCACTGTCTAGTTGAGCCAGTTTGAGAAGTGAGCAGGTCGTTGAGTGAATCGACCAAGATGCTCGCAGACCTGCTCAGCGAGAGCTACGACGCGGATTTAGAAGAATCTTGGGAGAACGAGCGGACGGCGACGCCCGTCAGGGCGTTCGCCGTCCGTCTCCATCAGACCGGTTGTTCGCTTCGAGAGATAACACCGATTCTCGCTGAATTAGGCGTTGAACGCTCTCATGGAGCGGTCTGGAACTGGGTACATCGGCTGGCTGACAGTGGGCGCGACCCGCCGACGGCGTCGCCGTCGCGGGTCGCTGTTGACGAGACTGCTGTCAAGATTAACGGCGAGTGGTCTTGGCTGTACGCTGCAATAGATATCGACACAAAATTGATCCTCGACGTCGCGTTATTTGGCCGGCACGGTACTGATCCGGCAGCTGCGTTTCTGCATCGACTTGACGAGAAATACGATCTCTCCGACACCGTATTTCTCGTAGATCAATTCGGCTATCGGACTGCCCTTGCTCGATTAGGGTTGAGCGGTCGGGTCAACTATACCGACCGAAACCTCATCGAAAAGTGGTTTCACACCCTTAAAATGCGGATCGACCGCTTCCACAACTCGTGGGTGGGCAGTCGGGCGAGCGCACGCAAATGGTTTGAGCAATTCATGCACTACTACAACCGCCAGAGACCGCACCAAGCTCTCAACGGAAAGACGCCGATCGAAGAGGTGCAGAACTAGACAGTGCCTTCGAGTGCATACAGTCGGCTATCTGGTAAGTAAGTAAATCCTTTGTGTCTCGAGCGGTACAGACACCAAACGACTATAAACAGTGCGCGGTATTGTCTCCCATGGTAGAGACGCACCTCCCGGAACTCGAGGGCGAGCAGGTCAGGTACAACGACGACACCTGGGAGTTCACCGGGACGATCGACGTGAAACAGAACGGCAATCGGATCCGTGCCGCCGCGATGAAACCCGAACGGGTACGCGGGAACACCGGTACGCTCAACTTCACGCTCGACGATCCGCCGGCGTCGCTTAACCCGGGAAACCTCGGACAGTTCCGGTGCGAGCTTCAGCGAGCCGCAAACGGACCGACACTTCTCGTCGACCGAACCCACACGGCCGACAGTTACACGTTGGACAGCCTGAGCTACGACTGAGCGCCCGCCTTCGGTCGGGGGTTCGACGTCGGTCGATCAGTCGATTCTGACGACGGGCTCGTCGGCGCACTCGATGCGGATCGTGTACCCTGCGTAGGGGAACTCGATCGTCCTGACCCGCGACGCGCCGCGGCGCGGATCGGCGAAGATCGCCTCGAGCGCGTCGGGATCGACGGCGTCGAACAGCGGCGGCAGCGACAGGGGATCGGCGTCCTCGAGAGACGCCACACCGACGACGATCCGCTCGTGGATGTCCGCAGCCGTTTCGGTCAGAGTTTCAGTCACCGTTTCTCGAAACTATATGATTTCATAAATACTTTCGTCTAATTATTGGTCGACGCGACGGACGATCCGCTCCCGTCGCCTCTGGCTCGCTCGCCGTCCACGGTGACAGCGCAGACGTCGGTCGAGCGGGCTCTCGAGACCGGACTCTCGAGTGGCGGACGTGATCGTTCGTAGTCGATCTCGAAGCCGTTGTACCGCTCGACAGTCGAGCGAGTCGTCGGAACCCCGACGGTCGGGCGATCCCACGGGAGGACGCGACCGTTCCGTCGGGACGATCAGTCCTCCTGTCGCCCGCCCTCGGCCGTTTCGATCGCCGCGGCCAGTCGCTCCGAGAGGTCGCGAGCCTCGTCGGGAGTCAGGGTCGCGTCGACGTGGCCCGTCCCGTGGTCGCCCGCCATCGCGTCGACGCTCAGGACGACGCCGTCCGCGCTCGAGCGAACCGAGACGTCCGCGCGGTCGGGGTAGTCCCGCGGGGGACCGATCTCGAGGTCGTGCTCGCCGCGCGTGACGCCGATCTGGATCTCCGCCGATCGATCGAGGTCGAGCGTGTCCGCCGGATCGGAATCGTCGGCACGGTCCGAGTTCGTGGGCATGGTCGACAGTTACCGGGCGGGAAACTTGGCTGTACCGCCGGCGGAGCGGGGACGGTCGGTTCCGGCGTCGCCGCGACTCGCGGCCCGCGACGCAGACTACTGGGTGGCGTCTCGGCGACCGATCGATGACGCGGTCGGGCCGAGTCGCGCGGGCGCCTACGAGTCGGTGTACTGTCGCTCCCAGTCCTGGCGCTCGCGGATCGCCCGCTCTCCGGCCTCGGTGATGGCGTAGTAGTTCGTTCGCCTGTCGAGTTCGCCCTTCTCGACCAGCCCCTTGTTGACGAGGGTATCGAGGTTCGGGTACAGCCGTCCGTGGTCGATCTCGGAGCTGTAGTACCGCTCGATCTCCGACTTGATGTCCTGACCCGACGGTTTGTCGGCGCCCACGATCACGTACAGCAGGTCCCGCTGGAAGCCGGTGAGGTCGTTCATCCCGTCGGCGAGTTCAACGAACAGGTATTTGATATCATTCCCGGGTCGGACTGTAAGTCCCCGCGCCGTGAACGTGATCGCGAACGGATCCCGTCGGGTGACGTTCTCGCCGCGATTACGGTTCGGGATCGGACCGAACGAGATCCGGTTCCGGGACCGCTCCGTCGCTTCCGCAGCGGATCCGGGGGAGCGAGGGACTCTTCGGAACCGCGCTCGTACCGAGCAGTACGGAGCCGGACGGCTCTTCGCACTACCATGACGACACCACCGAACGCGAACGCGCTCCCGAAGGGGACGCGGATCGGACGCACCGCACTGCGGGTATCGGACCTCGAGGAACAGACCGAGTTCTACCGGGACGTCGTGGGGCTCCGGGTTCTGCGTCGTTCGGAGGCGGGGGCGCTCCTCGGCGCCGGCGAACGGCCGCTGCTCGTCCTGGAGCGCGACGGGGACGCACCCGAGCGACGGCGGTCGGAGGCGGGGCTCTATCACAACGCGTTCGACGTCCCCTCGCGTGCGGCCCTCGGCGACGCGCTGGGACGGATACGGGATCGGTGGCGCCTCGAGGGCGCCTCCGACCACCGCGTGAGCGAGGCCCTCTACCTAACCGATCCGGAGGGAAACGGCGTCGAGATCTACCGCGACTACCCCCGCGAGGAGTGGCCCGTAGCCGACGACGGTCGGGTGCAGATGGCTACCGATCCGCTGGATCTCTCGAGACTCGAGGCCGCCGCGGCGGGCGAGACGCACGTTCCGCCCGGTACCGGGGTCGGACACGTCCACCTGGAGGTCTCCTCGCTGGACGCGTTCGAGGAGTTCTACGTGGACGCGCTCGGATTCGAACCGCAAACCAGCGCGTCCGGGGCGCTGTTCGTGTCGGCCGGGGGGTACCACCACCACCTCGGCGCGAACACGTGGCACGGGCGGACGAAACCGGTGGCGGGGCGAGGGCTGTCCTGGTTCGAGGTGCTCGTCCCGGATCGGGGCACTCTCGAGGCGGTTCGGGGTCGACTCGCCGACCGGAAGGAATCGATCGCCGAGACCGACGGCGGGTTCGCCGTCGTCGATCCGGACGGGAACGAGATCCGGGTCCGAACCGCCCAGCCCGATCGATAGCGCGCTGCTACATTATATTCTAAGATCAGAATCTAAGACAAGTATCGTAGACCTCTGTCTCAGTCGAGGAGCTAACGGGAGGGTCGACGTACTCGAGGACTACTCCCGCGTCGCCGCCCAGTCGAACGCCCGGTGGATCCGTCGCCCCTCCTCGTTCGAGACGGGCCCGACGACGTCGGTGACGCCCTCGAGGACCGTCGCCGCACGAACCGGGGGCTCGTGGCCGGCGAACTCGCCGATCTCGTCGCCACCGACGCTGTAGACGACCCGATCGAACCCTGCACGGATCATCCCGCCGGCACACATCGGACACGGCTCCGTGCTGGTGTACATCACGGTCTCGGCTCGCTCCTCGGGCTCGAGTTCCCGGCACGCGCGGTAGGCGAGGTGGAGCTCGGGGTGGCGTCGAACGTCGTCTTCAGTCACCACGCGGTTCGACTCGGCCATGACGACCGCATCGTCGCGGACGAGGACGCTGCCGAACGGGCGATCCCCTCGAGTGGCGGCCTCGCGTGCGAGTTCGAGCGCGTCGCGCATGTGGGACTCGTGGTCGAAATCGTCGGCGTCCATGCGATCGCGTTCGTGCGGCCGCGGGAAAAGGGATCGGCCTACTCGCCCGAGTCGTCCTCGAGGTACTCGATGAGTTCGATTCGAATATCGCCGGGAGCGACGAAGAAGGCGATCCGCTTGTCGCCGTACACTGCGGGCTCCATGACGATCTCGACACCGTCGTCGGCCAGTCGCGCGAACGTCTCCTCGATGCCGTCCTCGACGACGTAGCCGAAGTGGAGGAAGCCGAGTGGCTGCTCCTCGACGAGCCCCGCGGCCTCGTAGGGGGCCCGATCGAAGAGGTAGACGCGCTTGTCGGCGATACCGAGCACAACCGCGTCGACGGCGAACTGATCGTCGGACTCCGCGGCTCGGCGACGTTCGAGGACCTCCGCGTCCAGATGCTCGCGGTAGAACTCCGCGGCAGGCTCCGGGTCCTCGACCTTGATCGCGACGTGGAAGAACGATTCGGGTTCCATAGCGGCTTCTGGACGGCCGTTCGGATTAATCTACTCCAACGGGAAACGGCCCGGGGGTGATCGAAAACGGTCGTGGGCCGCGGGAACCGACGATTCGGAGCCGAAACGTCACTGCGCTAGCGAACGACGACCACCGGCGTCGGCGACCGACGGACGACGGTTTCGGCGACGTCGTCAGAACGCGAGGCGTTCTGATTGGCTCGAAATCCAGCGGATTTTCGAACGCTGCCGAGCAGGATCCGCGAGACGCCCTCTCGGCCGTGGCTCCCGGGGACGATCGAGTCATACTCGCCGTCGGTGGCGCGGCCGACGATGACGTGATCGGGCTCGCCGATGTCCAGTTCGGTCTCGATCTCTCGATCCCGGTCCGCGGCCGTCGCCGATGCCTCCTCGAGGAGTTCGCGGCCGCGTGCTTTTGCCTCGTCAGCGTCGGGGATTCTGGCCTCCGGGTCCTCGAACGCACCCCAGTAACCCCGCGGCGCCGGAACGACGTACAGCGCGGTGATCTCTGCGTCCGGGAACGTCTCGAGGGCGTACTCGAGCGCCTGCTCGGACGGTTCTAGGCCGACGATTCGGTCGCAACCCGGGCGAACGTATTCGGGAGAAACGGCTTCGACGGACGGACGGACGTTCCACGTACAGGCGGACGAACGGATCCTCACCGAACCGACATCCAGACTCATGACCACGACCACAACGATCGATCCCGACGCCTCGCTCGGACGGCTCGTCGGCGACCACCCCGAGTTCGCGGCCGTCTTCGAATCGCTCGGCATCGACTACTGCTGTGGCGGCGACACCTCGCTGTGCCGGGCCTGCGAGGAGAACGACCTCGAGGTCGAAGCCGTCCTCGAACGGCTGACGACGACAGCGGAGGCGACCGACGAACTCGCCCCGGCGGAGGCGTCGATCACGGAACTCGTCGACGACGTCGTCGAAACGCACCACGAGTATCTGCGCGCCGAACTCCCCTCCCTCGAGCGAGTCGTTCGGAAGGTCGCCCGCGTCCACGGCGACGCCCACCCCGAACTCGAGGCGATCGAGGCGACGTTCCTCGATCTACAGGAGGAGGTTACCCACCACATCGCCGACGAGGAGGAGACCGTCTTCCCCGAAATCCGGAAACTCGAGGGTGGCACGCCGCCGACCGCCGCGGAGGAAGCCCGGATCCGCGAGGCGATCGACCACCTCGAGTCGGAACACGACGCCGCGGCCGCCTACCTCGAGGAGATACGGACCCTAAGCGACGGGTACGCCGTCCCGTCGGACGCCTGCACGAGCTACCGAAACGCGCTCGATCGCCTGCAGCTTCTCGAGGCGGACATGCACCGACACGTCCACAAAGAGAACAACGTGTTGTTCCCGAAAGCCGAACGGGCGCTCGAGAACAGCTGAAACGGGATTATGCAACAACTCCCGAGGACGTCGGCGCTCCATCGGGAGTGCCCGAATCTCCGACAGCGATCCGTCCGAGTGCGAATCCGGATCCTGGCGGGTCGATTTCGACGGGGATCAGCGAATGACAGCCGCACAAATATACAACTGACTCGAACACGACGATACTGACGGATGGTCACATAATACATGGAACTCGCGAACGCGCTACTGACCGGCACGAGGGGAATAGATCGACTGGAGTCGGTGGCCGATCGCCTCGAGGGCACCACGGAGGCCGTCGCCGCCGCCTCGGCGCGGATCCGTCGGGCCGCCGGCGAACGGGCCGCCGACGCCGTCGACCGGGGGGCAGACGAGCTCCGCGACCGGTCCGACTCCGACGGGGCGTTTCGCGACCGCGTCCTCGAGCGCGCGGCCGACGAGGCGTGCAGACGCGCCGTCGGGCGTTCCGCCACGGAGCTGCGCGAACAGGCGGAGATGGACCGAGACGCGACCCTCGATCGGGCGCTCGAGGCGTTCCTGCGCCGCTACCGCCTCGACGCGACTCGACTGGACGAGGAGACGCTGGCGGCGATCCGCGATCGGGTCGCGCCCGAGTCCGACCTCAACCCCGAGGAGTTGCTCGAGCGCCTCGCCGACGCGGACGGGTCCGCGTCGAATCGGGACTCGCGGGCAGGCTCGATCGACGCGGCGGCTCCCGTCGCCGACGCGTCCGAGGACGCCTACGCGCGGTTCCGTGCGGCGCTGGATCTCGAGACGGAGTCGCCGGACCGCGTCCTCGAGGCGGTCCTGGGTCGGGACGCTATCGAGGTCGCCCGGGCACTCGAGCAGGGGCTCGAGGCGTTCCCGACGGATCGAGTCCTCGGAGAGAGACAGCCCGGAACGGAACCGACCGCCGGGCACAGCCGGGACGCTGACGTCGGACCGACGGCTCCGCCGGAGCCGACGTTCGCGGCGGGGGCCGACGCCGGCGCCGACCCGGACTCGTCGGCGACCGCGGGGTCCGCCTCCGTAGCGACCGCGGCGGCGCTGGCGGCGACGACGCTCCTGTCGGACGGCGTCGGTGACGGGCGAGCGCTCGCCCGACTACTACCGATGCTGGCCTCGGGGGGAGGAGAGAGTAGTGGCGGTCTCGGCGACGGCGCCCTCGGGTGGCGTTTCCTCGAGTTGCTCTCGAGTTCGCTGACGACCGCCGACGCCGGCGGCGTCGATCTCGCGTCACTTCGCTCGAAGTCGACGGGATCGAAGGCGCTCGTCGCGCTGTTCGTCGCCAATCTCGTCGCGATGAGTATCGGGGCGTGGCTCTCCCGGGAGAAGGCGCCGCCGATCCCCGAGGAGATCCGCGATCCCGACGGGGAGACCGTCGTGACGGCCGAACAGATACGGCTGGGGAAGAAGGCGTTCCAGTCCAACGGCCTGATGAGCCACGGCTCGATCCTGGGCAACGGCTCCTACTTCGGGGTCGATCTCACCGCCGACGCCCTGGAACTGAAAGCCGAGTACATCCGCGAGTACTACGCCCACGAGCGGGGCGCCGACTCCGTTGAGGACCTCGAGGCGGACGAGCGCGCGGTCGTCGCTGAGCGAGTCGAGCGGGAGTTCGACAACGACGCCCCCGCGGGGCCGATCGCCCGCTACTCGGCGGCCGAGGCCTACGCCCACCGCCGCCTCCGCGAGGAGTACGTCGACCGCTACCACGGCGGCGACCCCGACCGCGGCGTCCCGGAGGGGTTCGTCGACTCGGCCGCCCAGGCCGCCCGGATCGCCGACTTCGCGTGCTGGACGGCGTGGATGGCCCACACCGACCGCCCCGGCTCGGATCACTCCTACACGAACGACTGGCCCTACGTCCCGGGCACCGGGAACCGGCCGACCGGGAAGGTGCTGGTCTGGAGCACGATCAGCGTCGTGTTGCTCATCGCCGGCGGCGGCGCGGGCGTCTGGGCCTACCACGCGTTCGACTTCGCCGAGCCGGCGACCGAGGTCGTCGACATTCCCTCACCGGACTCGGTGTCGATCACGCCGACCCAGTACGCCGCGGCGTGGTACGTGCCCGTCGCGGGCGCGCTGTTCGTCGCCCAGACCCTTGTCGGCGCGTTGCTGGCTCACTACTACGTCGAACGCACCGGGTTCTACGGCATCGGCGACGCGCTGGGGATCGACATCGTCTCCCTGTTGCCGTTCTCGGTCGGACGTACCTGGCACATCAACCTCGCTATCCTCTGGATCACGGCGCTGTGGCTCGCGGGCGGGCTCTTCCTCCCCGGGCTGTTCACCGACAGCGACCCACCCCTGCAGGCCGCGGCCGCGACCGGGCTGCTCGGCGTCCTCGTCGCGACGACCGTCGGCGCGTTCGCAGGCGTCTGGCTCAGCTCGCAGGGCGCGTTCGACTCGCCCGACGAGGGCGAGCTCTGGTGGTGGCTCGGCTCCGAGGGACTGGAGTACCTCGAGGTCGGCCGGCTGTGGAAGGTGCTGTTGCTCGTGGGCTTCGTCGGCTGGACGGGCCTCGTGTTGCGAAGCGTCCGCCGGCTGGACGAACCCCCGACCGGGCTCGGTCACTTCATGACCTACGCGGGCGGCTCGATCGCGCTGATGTTCGCCGCGAGCATGCTCTACACCCCCGAGACCAACATCGCCGTCACAGAGTTCTGGCGGTGGTGGGTCGTCCACATGTGGGTCGAGGGCGTCTTCGAGTTCTTCGTCACCGCCGTCGTCTCGGTCGCGCTGGTCTCGATGGAACTCTTAGAGAAGGGCGACGCCGAGAAGGCGATCCTCTTCGAGGTGTTCGCGATCATGGCCGCGGGGATCGTCGGCGTCTCGCATCACTACTGGTGGGTCGGCCTCCCCGACGTCTGGGTGCCGATCGGGACGACGTTCTCGACGCTCGAGTTCGTCCCGCTCCTGTTCGTCCTCTACCGGAGCTTCGGCGAGTACCGCACGCTGAAAGCCCAGGGCGAGTCGTTCCCCTACACGCTGCCGCTACTCTTTATCGTCGGCTCGAGCGTCTGGAACTTCGTCGGCGGCGGGGTGCTCGGCTTTTTCATCAACCTCCCGGTGATCAACTACTACGAACACGGTACCTACCTGACCGTCGCCCACGGCCACGCGGCCACGTTCGGCGCATTCGGCCTGCTCGCACTCGGACTGGGCACCTACGTCCTCCGGGTCGTCACCCCCGAGGCCGCGTGGGAGCCCGGCTGGTTCCGGGGGGCGTTCTGGCTGACGAACATCGGGCTGGCGGTGATGACGTTCGTGTCGCTGCTGCCGCTTGGCTTCCTCCAGTTGCAGACCGCCTTCCAGGACGGCTACGCCGCGGCCCGCAGCCTCGAGTTCTACGAGCGCGACCGGGTCCAGACGCTGCTGTGGGCCCGAACCCTCGGCGACACGCCGATGATCCTCGGCGCCCTGGCGTTCACCGCCGGGGCGGTTCGCCACCTCCTCGCCGCGCGGCGACACCGACGGGCGGCTCCGCGGTAGCTCGACCGCCCTTCGCTTTCGATCGTAGGCCCGGAGGAACGTGACGCTGGGTTCCCGGAAGCCGGGAACCGCTGGCAGTTCTACGTCGCCCGCGGTGCTACGTTCAGGTGGAGGGGAGCATGGTCGACTACTACGACAGGGTGCTCGCGGGCATCGCGGCGAGTCTCGCCGGCGGTCTGGTCCTCGGCGTCGCGACGTCGCTGCAGCTCCACACCGGGGTCTTCGTCGGGGCGCTGGTCGCGACCGGGTTCGTCTACGACGCGATGTTCCGGAACCCGCCCCTGCCGACTGCCGAACCCGAGCGGGTGGCGGCGGTGCTCGTCTGGCACGCGGTGCTGTTCGCGCTGGCGCTCGCCGTCTACGTCGAGTAGCGCTCGCTCCCGGCAGCCGGCGAGACGTTACCCGTCGCTGGCCTCGAAGGCGGGCGGGAGCCCCCCGTGTTTGATCCCCGTCTGCTCGTCGATCCGGAACTCGTAGACCGCGAGCGTCCCCGAGAGCGACGCCGACTCGAGGATGCCCGGTCGCCACGCGTCGTCGAGCACCTGCTCGAGTTCGTCCCAGGCCGACTCCGGAACGAGGGAGATCCGTCCCGTCAGGAGAACGCTCTCCCAGTTGTACACCGTATCCACCGAGTAGGCCAGAAAGCTCGCGGCGTCGGCGGCCTCGGTCAGCGCCTCCTTGCGGCTGCCCGAGCCGAGCAGGTAGGTGAAGTAGAGCCGGGAGTCCCCGTCGTAGCCGAACGACAGCGGCAGGAGGTAAGGCGCGTCGTCGTCGGGGAGGCCGAGGACGCCCGCCTTCTGAGCGGACAGGAAGTCCCGAATCTCGGCGTCGGTCATCTCGACCAGTCCGTACTCCCGCAGTTCGTCGACTGACATACGCGAGCAGACGTCGAGCAGCGCCGAAAAACCCTCGCCCCGTCCTCGGGCGGTGAGGACGATCCGAGCGCTCTTGGCTACGGGGCGGGCGGACAGTCGAGTTCGACCGCCTCGAGGACGGCGGGGACGAGCCTGCAACGGTAGTAGCGGATCGTCCCCTCGCGGTCGTCGTAGTCGACGAGCCCCGCGTCCCGAAGCATCGGCAGGTGGACGTGGTGGAGCGCTTCCGCCCATTCGTCCCGCCGCGGTTCCCGACCGTCGGCGGCCGTCTCCCGAGCCAGTTCGTCGATTTCGATCCGGTCCGACGCGGACGCCTCGAGCACGGAGACGATCTCTCGACGCCGTTCGTCGGCCAGTGCTCGGAGAATCTCGTCCGTCTCGCACGTACTGGACGCGGTCCCGTCCTCGTCGAGGATCGGACACTCGTTCATCTTCGGTTAGCTGCGAAATGGAGCGGGACGCACAAAGTACCCCGATCGAGTTCCCGCAGGGTGAAAACTCGCGAGACGGGCACGCCCGTCGCGCGGCGTAAACCCGACCGTTCTACTGCGGTTTTCGATCGACGATGTATCGGTTTTCGATTACATACATACTTACGTAATTCACGTTTCCGTACGGGAGTTTCGGAGCGAGCGCGCCGCCTCGTTTCGAACGGACGCGATCCACCGTTGCTGGGGAACGATCGCGGGCGTCACCCGTCGTCTCGAGCGACTCGAGCCGGTTGCGGCTCGTACCCCGCGGGCGCCGCCACAATCCACCAGTTGACGTCGGCCGACGGGTGGCGGCGCTCTACGTGTTCGCGGAGGAGCGCACCCGTCGACAGGGTCGCCCCGCAGAGCGCACACCGGTGGTGGTGGCGAGGGAAGGACAGAAGCTGCTCGCGACGCCCGTCCCGGTAGATTCGAGGGGGGTGGCGCCGGGAGGCGTCGGGATCGACGGCGTGCCGGAGGCGGAACGCGATCCGATCGAAGTGCACGAACTTCGGGTGGTCGACGACGATCTCCGAGAGGAGGGCGAAGGGAATCGCGATCAGAACCACGACGGCGACCACGCCGGGCGTCACGTCCGCGTCGGTCGCGAGGAGGACCGCGAGGACGTCCTCCGTGACGCCGAAGACGATACCGATGACGAAGAACTCGAGGATGCGCTTGAGTCGCTCCGCGTTCATACGTGTCCCACCTCGAGCGGACGGATGTAGCTTTCAGATCGCCCGAGCGCGTTTATCCGTCCGCGCCGAAAGGCGACTATGGACGACTCGAACGGAGGCTGGGTCGCGCTGTTTTCCGGCGGCAAGGACTCCTCGTGGGCGCTCCACCGGGCGCTGGAGACGGGGCTGGACGTGCGCCGGCTCGTCCTCGTCCGACCCCCGGAGGGGTCCCACGCGTATCACGCGCCCGCGCCGTCGGTCGCTCGAGTGGCCGCGCGAAGCGTCGGCATCCCGATCGTCGACGCCGGACTCCCCGCGGCGGACGTCGAACCGCCCGACCTGGCGAACGCGGGGGCGGGGAGGGGAGCCGACGGCGACGTCGAGTCGCTGGCGGACGTTCTCCGAACGATCGACGACGAACTCGAGGACGGGCTGGTCGGGATCGTCGTCGGAGCGATCACGAGCGACCACCAGGTCGACCGACTCCGCACGCTGTGTGACCGTCTCGGCTGCGAGCTCGTCGTGCCGCTGTGGCGGGCCGACCCGGGGGAGCTCGCGACGGAGATGATCGACGGCGGCCTCGAGGTCACGATCGTCGAGGTGGCAGGACCCGGGTTCGACGAGCGCTGGCTGGGACGGCGGCTGGATCGGGAGGCGCTCGGCGAGCTGGCGGCGCTGTCCCGCGAGTTCGGGATTCACCTCCTGGGCGAGAACGGGGAGTTCGAGACGGTCGCGACCGATGGCCCGCACATGTCCCGCCCCGTCGCCCTCGAGTACGAACGGGAGTGGAACGGCGACTGGGGACGGGCGCGGATCACTGACGTCCGACTCGAGTGATCGGACCTGACTCAGGGATCGGTTCGGACCTCCTTGCGCCCTGTCATCGCCTCGGGCTCGAGGCGGAAGAACCGGAACGAGACGTCCCGAAGCGGGCGTTCGAAGATGTCGACGATCGGAATCTCGATGGCCCACATCCCGTGGAGATCCCCCGGCTCGAACGGGGAGTCCTCGATCGCCGCGAGCCGACCGTCGGCGACGACGCTTCGCCACCCCTCGTCGGTCTCTCGGTGGATGACGAACGAGACCGAACGGTCGACGAGATCCGCCTTCTCGCTGTCCTCGGTCACCGAGAGGCGGTAGTAGAACGCGGCCTCGTCGGGGTTGTACCCGTACGAGACGGGGATCGAGAACGGGGCCTCGTCGGCTCCCCGCCCGAACGAGAGGACGCCGATTCCGCCCCGACCGAGGAACTCGTTCATCTCGTCGGCGCTCAGTTGGACCCAGCGAAGTCCTTGCATATCCGTACCTACGGCGAGCGGGCAGAAAGTACCTCGTTACGACGGCGCAGACAGTCGCCACGAGCGAAACGACGCGATCCGCAGCACCACGCCGCGAGCGACCGCTACTCCTCGCGGCCGAGGACGCGCTCGTACCGGTCCAGAACCGGTCGGTACCGCTCGCGGTGAGCGTCGGGAAGTTCGACGACGACGCGGCTGCTCTCCGCCGGAACGACGACCGTCCGCGGGATCCCTCGCCAGTTCTCGCGGTGACCGAAGTACTCCCGTTCGACCCCGTACCGACCGCTCTCGTCGACGTATGCGACCCGCGTCACCGGAAGATCGAACCCCGTGTTCGGAACCGACGCCTCCTCGAGCGAGCGGGCGACCGCCGCGAACCGACACCCCGTGCGGTCGGGGTCGCCGTCCTCGAGCCGGCGGATCGTCGACTCGTCGATCAGCGCGACGTCTCGGGCGGCGGTACGGGTAGTCGCGTCTTTCGTGTTCGTATGCATAGTCGATGACATCCCGGAGAACGCGAGGCTTGCCGCTGATACAGCGGGTCGAGGTCTCTCGACGGACCTCGAACGTCTCCGTCGTATCCTAGGGATCCAGCACCTTAACCCTGTGCCGTTTCTTTCAGGATATAACTGATCGGAAAACCGCGGGACGAGCTCCGGGTCGATCGCCGGATCTCGGAGTGAGTGTCACCGTTCTGATGGATTGGGGAGCGCAGATGCGGGTCCGCAGCGGGGGAGCGAACGCCGCCGCTTCTCGAGCCGCGTCGGTCGCGGCCGCGACGGTCGACGCTACCGGCGTTCGCTCCGGCCCGGAACCTCGAGGGCCGCGGTGAGCCGCTGGAACAGTCCCGACCGGTGGGCGCCGACGCTGTCGGTCGTCTCGTACTCCGGCACGAGCGATCCCTCGCCGCCGTCGTCGAACGCCAGCACCGTCAGCTCCGAACTCTCCGCACGCGCCGCGACGTCGCTTTCGACGGTTCCCGAGGTCGTGACGACGACCGGGTGAGCGTCGACCGACGCCGCGAACGCGACGAACGCGTCGACGGTTTCGGCGTCCGGCAGCTCGTGGATGGCGACGATCCGTCGCTCGCCCATCAACCGATCCTCCGCGAGGACGTGGACCGGTCGGGAGGCGCCGTCGACGGCGACGTCAACCTCGGTCTCGAAGCGCCGCTCCTCGAGCGCCGCCGCGGCCGTCCGCCGGGCTGCCTGCTGGCGCCCGAGCCACGCCTCGCCCTCGTCGGCGATATCGTACCGGTACAGCACTCGCTCGATCGCCTCGAGGGGCGGTACCATCGACGAACACTCGCGACAGCGGAGCCGATCGTCGGGGACGTCGAACGACTCCGGACACTCGTGGCAGCTGTAGCGACGCTTCTTCTCGATGTCGACGGACTCGAGGTCCTGCTCGCAGTCCGGACAGCGGTAGCCGTCGTCGGCGTCGAACTCCGACTCGGGACCGACGTAGCCGCAGGCGTGTTCGATGACCTCCGTTTCGACGGCGTGGGGATCGCCGCAGGCCGGACAGACGGTGGTGTACTGCAGTCCCTCCGCGCCGCAGTCGGGACAGACGTACACCTTCGAGACGAACTCCTGATCCAGCACGTCGCGGCCGGCGAGCCGCTCGAGCACGGCAGCGGGCTCGTCGTCGGGCTCGTCGAGCAGGTCCGCGACACGCGAGTAACTCACCGAGCCGTCCTCGGAGATATCGGGTTCGACCGCGCCGTCCTCGAGCACCGCATCGATCAGTCGAAGCTCCCCTGGTGAAACCATACTCTCTCGAAACTGGGACTACAATCCACCTATATTTTCCCCTTGAGTGGCTACTAGTTCGAATGTGAGATAATTGAAAAGAATAATGGTGGACGTTTGATCAGCGACGGACGCGGAAAAATATATCGACGAACGGCATCGGGCGGGCCGGCGACCGCGGGGGCGGTCGCGGCCGGATCTCAGTCCCGCCCGACGTATCGAGCGAGCGAGTGCGGGAGGTGGATTCCCCCGATTTCGATCGCGCCTACCCTGTGGGCGGCGAGATAGACGAACAGGGCACCGAAAAAGGTCGCCGGCGTCAGAACGAGGTGCCAGAGGAGCGTCCCCTCGACGTCGTACCCGGCGAACTCCAGGGCCTCCGCCGTCCGCTCCAAGACGAACAGCACCGCCGGGTGCGCGACGTAGACGCCGACGGCGTAGGTCCCCCACGACGGCAGCGGCGTCGACCGCCCGAGGTTCGGCCTCGAGAGGAGGAAGACGAACAGCGAGATCGCGAACAGTGCGGTCCCGACCGTGTAGCTCGCCACGTAGACTTCCTCCGTGATCGACGCCCCGGTCGACGCGTACCCCAGCGCGTACCGCTCGGCGAGGTGGAGCGCGCCGAACAGGAGGGTCGCGCCGAGGTAGCGGCGACTTCGCTCCGCGATCGGTTGCCAGTCGCGCGAGGCGACGACGTAGCCGACGCTGGTGTAAAAGAAGCCGAAGAACAGCGCGTCCCTGACCTCGAGCGGGACGTCGACGAACATCGTGTAACTCGACCCCAGGAGGCCGACGACGTGTAACGCCAGCGAGACCGGGAGCAGGTACTCGGCGGCGTCCAGCCTGGCGAACGCGCAGACGAGCCCGAGCGAGAACAGCAACGCCGGGAGGAACCACAGGATCACCGAGACGGAGTTGCCGTAGTACAGCAACTCGAGCGGCGACGCGAACGCCACTAATCGCTCGACGGCGACGCTCGCAACCGCTCCGCCCGTGGCGGCCTCGCGAACGACGGCGCCGGCGAGAAAGACCGGCGCCGCGAGCGCCAGCCCGAAGGCGTAGATCGAGCCGATACGGACGGCTCGGGTCTTGAAGTATGCGACGGGGTCGCCGTCGGCGGTCTTGTGAGCGAAGAAGTAGCCCGCGGCGAGAAAGAAGAACGGAACCGCAAAGCGCGCGGTAGAATCGATCACGAAGTTGATCGGCGTTCCGTACGCTCCGACCCCCCTGAACAGATCGGTGTGTATCGTGACGACGAACGCCATCGCGACCATCCGCATCGCGTCGATGCTGTATATCCGTCCCGTCACTGCCCGAATCGATTCCGTTCTCGATTATGATCTTTTCGTTTCTCGGGACAAAACGTACGAACAGTGATAGTATTTGGCGATGAGTTCACCCATCCTGTTAGACACTCTCGGGAGAATGTGCTGTAATCGTGAACTTCGTATCGGTTTCCGAATCGTGGGGACCGCCTCGAGAGGACGCGGCGTCTCGATCCGGAGCGGGGAGCTCGTCGACGCGGCGCCGGACCGCACCGCGACGGCGCGGGGGGCTCGGCCGGGCTACCGATACGCCTCGAACTCCTGGCCGAAGATCGCGAAGTAGGCGACGCCGATCGTGCCGACGACCGTCGCGATGGTAAAGGAGAGCTCCGGCGTGGCGAACTCCCAGAGGAATCCGCCGAGCGCGCCGCTTGGGATCACGACCGCGCCGCGGATCAGGTAGTAGGTTCCGGTCATTCGGCCGCCGGCCCCCCGCTCTGCCGGACCGACCACGAGCGCCTTGTGGGCGGGCAGCCCCGCAAACCGCAGTCCCGAGAAGGCAAACAGCGCGACCAGAAGCCAGGTCTCGGCACCGACGTAGCGGGGAACGAAGATCAACAGGACCGGGAAGATCGCGTAGACGAAAAACCCCAGTCCGACGACCGGTTTGAGTCCGACGCGCTCGGCGATCCTGGCCATCGGCGCCATCGTCACGAGCGCGACGAACATCTCGACGCCGAGCAACACGCCGAAGAAGGCCGCGGGCGAGAGGTCGATCGTGCCGACGACGGGCGCCGAGAGCGTCAGCCCGATCTCGAGCAGTTGGGTGATCACGAGGATGAAGAAGGCGTAGACCATTCCGTTGGCGAATCGGACGAACGTGTCGGCGACCAGCAGCGGTCGCAGCGGATCGGGGAGCGCCTGCAGGTCGTCGACGATCTGACCGATCCCCTCGAACTCCTCGCCGACCGAGTCCGCCTCGGCCTCGTAGAGCAGGTGCTGGACGATCGTTCCGAGGACCGCGAAGACGATCGCGATCGCGAGGACCCACAGGAAGCCGGGCACGAGCTCGTCGGCGACCAGCGCCGCGACGATCAGCGGCGCGATCAGGAACGCGGTCCGCCGGAACGTCTCCGTGCTGGCGAACCCGCGAGCCAGCCGGCTCGGGTCGGTCGCTTGCTTGACGATCGCGTAGTGGCCCCCGATGCCGAAGGACTTCCAGCACTGCGCGAGCAGCAGGCCGACGAACACCCACGCCCACGGTTCGACGGTGACGACGCCGAGGTCGATCGCGGGTACGGAGGCCGACGCCAGCCAGATCGCGAAGCCGAACGTCGAGAGAAAGCCGAAGACCGTCAGGGCGTATCTCGAGCCGACGCGGTCGGAGACGATCCCGCCGTAGTAGGGGTAGACGGTGCCGATGACGTTGCCCAGCGTGGCGAACAGTCCGACGACGAATCCGCCCGCGCCGAGGTAGACGAGGTAGTCCGGCAGGAACCGACTGGTCATCTGGAAGCCGAGGCTGAACGCGAACATCGCCAGCGAGAGCACCAGCACGTCCCGCTCGAGCGAGAAGAACTGCCGGAACGGTCCGGGAGTATCGACGGATTCGCGCTCGGTGCTCATTTATCGGTCACGTTGAAGACCCAGATAAATACATATTACTGCCGTGTTGACTCGATGGAAACGCTGCTACTCCATGAGGGCGTAAACCAAGCATGGGGCGCAAGAGACCGACCG